>NZ_JAXDEO010000159.1:0-592 GCF_035064975.1 Pseudomonas sp. YuFO20 | reverse complement strand
ATACCGCCGCCAAGCATGGCGTGTTGGGCCTGACGCGCTCGGCGGCGCTGGAGTTCGCCACGCGCGGCGTGCGCATCAACGCCGTCGGGCCGGGCTATGTGGAGACGCCGGCGATGAGGAAACTGCCGGCGTCGGCGCGGGCGCAGATGGCCGCTTCGCACCCGATGGGGAGAATGGCGACGCGGGAAGAGGTGGCGAAAACGGTGGCTTTCCTGCTCTCGGACGACAGCAGTTTCACCACCGGCGCGTTTTACAGCATCGACGGCGGTTATACCGCGCGCTGAGCCAGCGCCTGCAACCAACTGAGAAACGCCGCTGCGCCGGGTTTTTCCAGCGTGCGCGGCGGGTAAACCACGTAGTAGGGTTTGCTGAGCGACAGCGCCGGTTCGGCCAGGGTGACCAACTGGCCTGCCGCCAGTTCACGGCCGATCAGCCGCCGCTGGCCGAGCAGCACCCCGCGCCCTTGCACGGCGGCGTCGATGGCCAGCGAGGTTAGGTTATAGGTCAGCCCGCGCCGCGCCGGCGGCATTCGATCGGCGGCGGTGAACCACTCGTGCCAGCCCGGCAGAAACTGGCTCTCCTTGCCCCAGTC
>NZ_JAXDEO010000158.1:0-605 GCF_035064975.1 Pseudomonas sp. YuFO20 | reverse complement strand
AAAATTCAAAACCACCTTCGCCGGCAAGCCGGCTCCTACAAGTCCCGTGCAATGCCACGATGTTTTTGTAGGACTGGCTTGCCAGCGAAGGGTCCCTCAAGCCCAACACAAAATTCCAGACCGCCTTCGCCGGCAAGCCGGCTCCTACAAATCCCGGCCAATGCCACGATGTTTTTGTAGGAGCTGGCTTGCCAGCGAAGGGTCCCTCAAGCCCAACACAAAATTCCAGACCGCCTTCGCCGGCAAGCCGGCTCCTACAAATCCTGTGCAATGCCACGATTTTTTTTTGTAGGAGCTGGCTTGCCAGCGAAGAGTCCCGCCAGCCCAACACAAAATTCAAAACCGCCTTCGCCGGCAAGCCGGCTCCTACAAATCCCAGGCAATGCCACGATTTTTTTGTAGGAGCTGGCTTGCCAGCGAAGGGTCCCTCAAGCCCAACACAAAATTCAAGACCGCCTTCGCCGGCAAGCCGGCTCCTACAAATTGAACTGACCCCCAAATGTTGGACGGTCTTTGTCGCTAGCCAACGGATCGGGTTCTGTATTCCACAGGACTCAGTCCGCCAAGTTTTGCCTTGATTCGGTCATGGTTGTAGTAATGGATGT
>NZ_JAXDEO010000157.1:0-630 GCF_035064975.1 Pseudomonas sp. YuFO20 | reverse complement strand
CTCCTCCGACTTACTCTGCGCCGCCGATGAAGTCCAGATTCTGGCCTTCTTTCAGGGTGACGTAAGCTTTTTTCCAGTCGCTACGACGACCAACACGCTGACCGTGACGCTTCACTTTCCCTTTAACTACCAGGGTGTTCACGTCTTCGACTTCGACTTCAAACAGTTTCTGCACTGCAGCTTTAATTTCTACTTTGGTCGCGTCTTTGGCAACTTTGAGAACGATGGTGTTGCTTTTTTCCATCGCAGCGGATGCTTTTTCAGATACGTGCGGTGCACGCAGCACTTTCAGCAAACGTTCTTCACGGATCATGCCAGCATCTCCTCAACTTGCTTCACAGCATCAGCAGTCATAACCACTTTGTCGAAGGCGATCAGGCTAACCGGATCGATACCTGCTACATCGCGCACGTCAACCTTGTACAGGTTGCGAGCTGCCAGGAACAGATTCTCATCCAGTTCACCGGTCACGATCAGCACGTCTTCCAGAGCCATATCTTTCAGTTTCTGTGCCAGCAGCTTAGTTTTAGGCGCTTCTACAGAGAACTTCTCGACAACGATCAGACGATCTTGACGTACCAGTTCGGACAGGATGCTTTTCAGCGCGCCGCGGTACATCTTTTTGTTTAC
>NZ_JAXDEO010000156.1:0-639 GCF_035064975.1 Pseudomonas sp. YuFO20 | reverse complement strand
ATACCGCCATCATGGCCCATCTGGGCATTGCCGAACCAACGGAGCTTGTGACCAATGACGAACAATGCGAACAGCGAGCCGGCAGCGGCGGCCTCAATGGAGCAGGCGGACGCCGCCACTGAGCGGAAGCCGCTGACGCTTGATGAGGAAATCAATGATATGGCGGATTATTCTCCCAAGCTTGCGGAACTTCTCCGCAAAGTGGCCAAGTGGCACGCCTGATCAGGCGATCGATCTAAGCGACGTAATCAACTACGCTCCAAGCGCGGACCTAAATCCTGATCCGCGCTTGTTGCAACGGAAAAACCAAGAGCTAGAGCAACGCTTAAAGTCTGTTGAGGACTGGATAGCAAAACGTGACAAAGGATTTAAATCATGGCTGTTGAAGTAGCGGAAACCGCAGGCGAGGCCGCTGGTAACGTTGTGGAAGCTGCCGTGACTGAGGCCGTCGCGCAGGTCGAGGGCGCTGTAGAGGCGGCCGAAGCGCGCGCCGAAGCGGCCGAAGAGGCACTTGAGACCATTACCGAAAGCGTGCGGCGCGATCAGCTGCACGACGAAATTGAAGCCGAGACCGAAGAGAGGGAAACATGGCAAGACGAGCACGGCGCAGTTCATCAGCAGTTGAACGAGCGGTTGAAC
>NZ_JAXDEO010000155.1:0-685 GCF_035064975.1 Pseudomonas sp. YuFO20 | reverse complement strand
GTAACCGTGCGGGCATCTCACCTTGCATGGAGATATCTACGTTTTTTACTCATCTTAGCGATCTGATGAATCCCATGGTTCCTGCAAAAATGACGATTTCTTTTCCGCTATTGCGATGGGCCTATGCTAAGTTCAGATCAGTTGTGAATGGATTTTTCGGTTATGGAGAACGCATCATGCTCGCAGTAGGCATCTCGCTACTTGCCGTAGGCTTAGGCACCGGCAATCCTGGCTTTTGGATACCAGGCTGCGTCTTCGCGGCTATAGGGTGTTCCCAAAGAGTTAAACGTCGAGACTGACCATAAGCAGTCAGTCTACGCATGGCTCACATCGCGCAGATCAAGTTGGCATCCACTTATGTGGCAGTAACTGTCCGATTTCACTCGCCCGCTGCGTCGGCAGGCGCGTGAGAACATCCTTCAAATAGGCGTACGGGTCATGTCCATTAAGTCGCGCCGACTGGATCAGACTCATGATCGCAGCCGCCCGTTTTCCGCTGCGTAGCGAGCCTGCGAAGAGCCAGTTCTTACGTCCAAGAGCCCATGGTCGGATCTGGTTCTCGGCCCAATTGTTGTCTATGGGTACAGCCCCGTCATCAAGGTAGCGCGACAGCGCTGCCCAGCGCTTCAGGCTGTAATCAAGTGCTTTGCTAATGGCTGAGCCTTCGGGCACAAGATCGCGCTGG
>NZ_JAXDEO010000154.1:0-727 GCF_035064975.1 Pseudomonas sp. YuFO20 | reverse complement strand
ACCATGGGCACTACCGCGACCGGATGCGTGATCACGTTCGGCACGCCCTACACTGCCGCACCGAATTGTACGGTGACGTGGCAGGCAACGCCGCTGGCCTCGCAGAGCTACACCGTCACCACGACTGCGATTACCACGGTGCAGACATCGACAAGCAACAATCTGCTCAACTATACCTGTGTCGCCCGTTCGGGCGGCTGATCGCTTGCGTTAGTATCCTCCCTCTGACTTGAGAGAAGGCCATGAACCAGAGCACCATCATTTTCGGCTATCTGTTTGTGGCCTTCCTCATTTTCATCACGCAACGCGGCGAACTACCGACCTATTGGGGTTTCCTCGTTTCATCCCCTAGCACGCCTTCGCAGGGACCAACTGCAACCGGCAGCGGCGCGTTGTCGTCAAACGGTGTGGGGCAAGCGGCGAGCAAGATTGCTAACCTCGCCTCAACTCTTGCGGTGTTCTAAGGTTTAGCCATGCCCTTTGCTTTGGTCATCATTGGACTGTTGATGATTATCACGGGCATCAACAACACCTATTCGCAGTTTGGCTCACAGCTGCAACAGGATTTCACCGGCTCAAAAAGCTTCGTTGTCTGGATTTTAGCTTTGGGCAGCGTTGGCGCGCTTGGCTACATTAAAGACTTGCGCCAGTTCTCGCACTATTTCATGGCGCTGATCTTAATCTCAATGATCCTTTCAAACAAAGGCGTATTCCAGAATTTCCAATC
>NZ_JAXDEO010000153.1:0-735 GCF_035064975.1 Pseudomonas sp. YuFO20 | reverse complement strand
CGTAGCGCGTGAGTCCGTGGCCACCGCGGACCTGTAGGAGCCCGGCTTGCCGGCGAAGGCGCCCTCGAGTATTGCATCGATCTTTCGGGCCTCTTCGCTGGCAAGCCAGCTCCTACAATGGGTTGCGCCGCCACGTGAAACCGTGGCCACCGCGGACCTGTAGGAGCCCGGCTTGCCGGCGAAGGCGTCCTTGAGGGCCTCTTCGCTGGCAAGCCAGCTCCTACAATGGGTTGCGTAGCGCGTGAGTCCGTGGCCACCTCGGACCTGTGGGAGCCCGGCTTGCCGGCGAAGGCGCCCTCGAGTATTGCATCGATCTTTCGGGCCTCTTCGCTGGCAAGCCAGCTCCTACAATGGGTTGCGTAACGCGTGAGTCCGTGGCCGCCTCGGACCTGTGGGAGCCCGGCTTGCCGGCGAAGGCGCCCTCGAGTATTGCATCGATCTTTCGGGCCTCTTCGCTGGCAAGCCAGCTCCTACAATGGGTTGCGTAGCACGTGAATCCGTGGCCGCCTCGGACCTGTAGGAGCCCGACTTGCCGGCGAAGGCGTCCTTGAGTATTGCATCGATCTTTCGGGCCTCTTCGCTGGCAAGCCAGCTCCTACAATGGGTTGCGTAGCGCGTGAGTCCGTGGCCACCGCGGACCTGTAGGAGCCCGGCTTGCCGGCGAAGGCGCCCTCGAGTATTGCATCGATCTTTCGGGCCTCTTCGCTGGCAAGCCAGCTCCTACAATGGGTTGCG
>NZ_JAXDEO010000152.1:0-783 GCF_035064975.1 Pseudomonas sp. YuFO20 | reverse complement strand
ATGACGGTTCCACTTGCAAACCAAGTTCCACTGTTTCCCTGCGCAACGCTTGGACCTGTAAAGAACAGCCCGGTATTATTCAATAACACCACAGCGCCAAGCGAATTGGTCAGGTTCGACAGTCGCACGGCGCACGTGCCCGTCGTGGTGAACGTGCCGCCCGAAAGGCCGGTGCCGCACGTTACCGATGTCACCGTTCCGGTACCCGGCAAGCCGCCATCCTGAATATTGCCGTTCGCGTCCCATGTCGCGATATGACCCGATGTTTTTGTGCCCGCGAGCACGGTCGCGAACTGGCTGGTGTTGCCGCTGGCGGTGCCGTTGGTAAACGGCGCACCCATGCGCGCGGTCGAGAGAGTGCCAGCCCATCCCAGCGTCAGCACTTGTGCAGTGATCGAACCCGTAATGTTGGTGTCGTTCACGACCGATTGCACGACGTTGGAATTCAGCCGCGCTGCTGCAAGCGTTCCGGTCCATCCCAACGTGAGATTTTGGGCGGCGATCGACCCCGTAACGTTGGTGTCATTCGTGACGCCTTGCACCACGTTGGCATTGAGACGCGCAGCTGCGAGCGTGCCGGTCCATCCCATCTGGAATTGCACCGCCTGCAACAGCGCGGTTGCAGGCGTGCCGGTCAGCGTGATCGTTACGTTGGTGTCGTTCGCGCTTGTCGCCGCCGCAGGCGTGACAGGTGTTCCGCAAACACCGGCATCCTGAATTTGGCCCAGCCCAGGGCCCCACGACGCACAATGCCCGGCAGTGACAGCGCCAGACTGTTGCACG
>NZ_JAXDEO010000151.1:0-798 GCF_035064975.1 Pseudomonas sp. YuFO20 | reverse complement strand
CATCGAACGGGTCGGTTTCCATATCGAGGATAGCAATGTTGCGCTGTCGCGTTTCCTTGGCGCGGGCGCGCGATGCGCGCTTGCACTCGTTCGGCGTCATGGGCGCGTCGCCTTTCGGTGGTCGCCCCATCTTCGGCTGATCCTCGTCTTTCCAGTTGGCGTTCAATCGCGCTTCGAGATCAGCAAGCGCCGACAGCGCGGGCACAATCGAGGGCATTGTTATTTGCCCTTCCGTCTGCCGCGGTGCGCTTTTTTATTTGGTGCGCGACGCTGCGTCTTTATGCCTTGCGGCTCGCTGATCCTAACGCCGGTAAAATAAAGATCAGCCTCACGCCTGAATTCGGTACGCTCTGTCTTTGTGCCGAATGTCCAATCTTCGCGCACAGCGTAGCTGCGCCATTCCGCCTTGCCTTCCGGATCGTCGGCTTTGTACTCGTTGAGAAACTTTGCCAGCTGCTCTCGTGTGAAGCGGCGCCATTCTGGCTCAGTCTGCCCCTTGCGCAGGAACGGAAGCGCATAGGTTGTTAGCTTGTGCTGTGTCGCTGGCGTAATGTTGCGCACTTCCGTTTCAGACATGCGCGTGCGCTTGATTGTCGCGCCATCGACCTTTTGTTTCGGCGGCAAAGGTCGCTTCAATTGTTCGATCAGTTCGCGCTGCCGGCGCGTTGGCTTTTTGCGGAGATCAATTTTCCCTTTAAATATCCCCGACTTTTGCAAACGTTTGAGCGCGGCGCGATCCTTGCGCGCTTGCGAAGCACTTCGATTTTTGGTAGCCACGTATTTATCGGAGGGATTTGA
>NZ_JAXDEO010000150.1:0-798 GCF_035064975.1 Pseudomonas sp. YuFO20 | reverse complement strand
GCAAATCCTGTAGAAGCTTGCCAGCGATGGCGGCATCACGGCCACCATCGCATCGCCAGCAAGCCGGCTCCTACAGAGGTGTGTCACTCCACATATTCAACATGGACCCGCAAATCCTGTACGAGCTGGCCAGCGATGGCGGCATCACGGCCACCATCGCATCGCCAGCAAGCCGGCTCCTACAGAGGTGTGTCACTCCACAAATTCATCATGGCCCCACAAATCCTGTAGGAGCGGGCTTGCCAGCGATGGTGGCATCACGGCCACCATCGCATCGCCAGCAAGCCGGCTCCTACAGAGGTGTGACACTCCACAAATTCAACATGGACCCGCAAATCCTGTAGGAGCTGGCTTGCCAGCGATGGCGGCATCACGGCCACCACCGCATCGCCAGCAAGCCGGCTCCTACAAAAGTGGGTGACTCCACAAATTCAACATGGACCCGCAAATCCTGGAGGAGCTGGCTTGCCAGCGATGGCGGCATCACGGCCACCATCGCATCGCCAGCAAGCCGGCTCCTACAGAGGTGTGTGACCACAAATTCAACATGGACCCGCAAATCCTGTAGGAGCTGGCTTGCCAGCGATGGCGGCATCACGGCCACCATCGCATCGCCAGCAAGCCGGCTCCTACAGAAGTGTGTGACTCCACAAATTCAACATGGACCCGCAAATCCTGTAGGAGCTTGCCAGCGATGGCGGCATCACGGCCACCATCGCATCGCCAGCAAGCCGGCTCCTACAGAGGTGTGTCACTCCACAAATTCAACATGGACCCGAAAATCCTGTAGGAGCTGGC
>NZ_JAXDEO010000014.1:0-117799 GCF_035064975.1 Pseudomonas sp. YuFO20 | reverse complement strand
GTCCCTTAATCAGGTCGGCTGTCAGGCCGCCTCGCTTTTGCTTTGGCTTTTGATTTTCTTGCCCCATCGAGAGGCCGAGTGGAGGTTCTGCGCAGTGGGCAACCCGGCATGGATGCCGGGTTAGCCGCGCTGGGCCAAGGATGGCCCATCGCGGCGGGCCCACGGAGCAGGACCGGAGCGAGGGTATGCCGAGCCTAGGCGAGGCACCGAACGCCAGGGGCAAGAGCCCTTGGTTACTTGGGGCTCTTCCAAGTGACTCGCCGTAAGGGCGAAACCTTAGGTGGCCGTTACCGCAGGAATGGATATACACCTAATCCAAATATCCACCTGAAGCCCTCCAACCTAAAGTGAACAGCATTACACCATATCGTGGGCTTTAGGATGGGAGGAGGCCTGCCTTCAGGCATAGCTCCTGAGGGCCACCGGAGGAATGAACGCTTCAAGCTCATCCTCCACGGCTTCGATTATTCGCTCGACGTCGGCGGCATTCATGACCGTCGAACAGGGAATACCGGCGATGGCGATCATGGTCTCGCCACTGGCCCGATCAAACAAACGGGCAATCATGCTGCCCGGGGCGTCCATGCTTGCCTCGAAACCCATGGGATGGAAATGCCAGCGCATCAGCTGGCAGGCATTTGGAAAAGTGACCTTGCTGAACCCTCTATTCATGTGTTGCCCGCCTTCTTTATCGAGCGCTTCCGTTAGCTCACGTTAGGTGGGAAGAGCCTTCATTGGCTCAACCAGTGACAGTCTTTAAAAGTAGCAGCTGGATGTGAAAAAAATGTGTTTTTTTCAGGCCGTTTGGCAATTGCTGCGATTCTTTTGATGCAGGTCACGTGCGCCAACGTTTGCGCAATGGCCAGCCACTGTTAGCCATTGAAGGCGCGGGCAAACTTGGGCAAGCTCGGCACTTTTTAACGAGACTTACCATGCATGCCGAGGATGATGGCCCGCTGCAAACCCAGGCCACGGGCGAGACGGTCATGCGTTATCACTTGCGCTGGAAACACCGCGATCTGGACGGGGTCATGGCGCTGTATCACCCCGAAGTCCAATACAGCGATTTTTTCCAGAACCGGGTGATGGGGCTGGCTGAGTTGCGGGACTATGTGCACAGCAGCATGCCCCGTGACCCGGACGAAGCCCTGGAACACACGGACCGCATCCGCCTGGACGGCAACACTGCGTTCATCCAGTACCGCATCACCCTGCGCGGCGGTGAGGGGTTGGTGTCGTTTCGCGCCAGTGAAGCGATCACCGTGAAGGACGGGCTGATCTGGCGGGTCAACGAATACGCTTCGCTGGTTCACGAACAGCCAACCGGCAAAAACACCGCCAGCCAGCGCCCGGCGGTCAGTCGGCTGGGCCTGTCGCCGCGGCAGTTGAGCTTCATGGCCGACGACCTGCAACAGTACTTCCAACGCCAGCAGCCTTATCTCGACCCTGAGCTCGACCTGCAGCGGGTGGCGCAGGAGTGCGGGTACAGTCGCAACCAGATTTCCTATCTGCTCAACCAGGTGCTGGGGCAGAGCTTCTATCGCTACGTCAACCAGGCACGGCTGCAGCACCTGCTCAGCGCCCTGGACAATGCCACGCCACCGGTGCGTATCGACGAGCTGGCGTTCGCCGCCGGGTTCAATTCCCTGTCGGCGTTCTACAGCTGTTTCCGCCAGCACACAGGCCTGTCGCCCAAGGCCTACGTCAAACAGATTTCCTTGCGTGCACGCGCGCAAGACAGTGTCTGAGCCCGCGCATTAGGATCAACGCCATCGAAGTCTGAGTGGCGGAGTCTTGCATGTCGGCGTGGCGCACTATCAGTTTGTGGATGGACCAGCTCGACGAGCCCCTGGTGGCGCGTGCGGCGCTGGAACAGGATCTGGACGTCGACGTCGCCATTATCGGCGCGGGGTATACCGGGCTCTGGACCGCGTACTACCTCAAGCGCCAGGCGCCCGACCTGAACATCGTCATCATCGAGGCGCAAACCGCCGGTTTTGGCGCCTCGGGGCGCAATGGCGGGTGGTTGATGGGCAATCTGCTGGGCGAAGACCGGCTGCTTGCCGCCTCGTCACCCGAGCAACGTCGCGCCTCTTACGATTTGCTTCATGGCATTCCCGATGAAGTGAAAAACGTCATCGATCGTGAAGGCATCGACTGCGATTATCGCAAGGGTGGCGCGCTTTATTGCGCAGCCCGCTATCCCGAGCAGGAGGCCAGCCTGCGCCAGTACCTGGACAAGCTGTACAGCCAGGGGCTCAACGAGAACGATTACCGCTGGTTGAGCCCGGAACAGTTGGCGCAACAGATCCGCGTGGCCAAACCTTACGGTGGTATCTACGCGCCACACGTCGCGACCCTGCACCCGGCGAAACTGGTCCGCGGGCTGGCGCGAGCGGTCGAGCGCCTGGGCGTCAGGATCTACGAGAACAGCCCGGTGAATCATTGGCAGTCCGGCAGCCTGCGAACGGCCCGGGCCTCGGTGCGCAGCCGCTGGGTGGTGCCGGCGGTCGAAGGCTATTCGGTGACCTTGCCGCCGTTGGGGCGTTACCAGTTACCGGTGCAAAGCCTGATCGTGGCCACCGAGCCATTGTCGGCCGCCACCTGGGACGAAATCGGCCTGAGTCGTGGCCAGGCTTTCAGCGAAAGCAGTCGCCAGGTCACCTACGGCCAACGCACGGCAGACAACCGGTTGATCTTCGGCGCCCGTGGCGGCTACCAGTTTGCCGGCAGGCTGCGCCATGACTTCGACCTGACGCACAGCGAAATCGAATTGCGCCGGTATCTGTTCGGCGAACTCTTCCCACAGCTGCGCAATGTGCAGATCACCCATGGCTGGGGCGGCAACCTGGGCATGTCGCGGCATTTCAAGCCACACATGCTGTGCGACCAGGCCAGCGGCATCGCCGTGTCCGGCGGTTATGGCGGGGAGGGCGTCGGCGCCAGCAACCTGGGCGGCAGGACCCTGGCCGACCTGATCCTGCAACGCGACACCGAGCGGGTCCGCCAGCCTTGGGTGTTAACCCGGGGTGGACTGAACGCACTCAAGGCCTGGGAGCCCGAACCCTGCCGCTGGCTCGGCTACAACGCGATCATCCGCAGTTTCGTCCATGAAGACCAGACCCTGGCCAACCCAACCAGCGCGCCCTGGCGGCGAAAGCTCGCCAGCGGGGTTGCAGGGTTCATGGAAGGTTTCATGCACTAAACAGCGTTTTCTTCACTGACAGGTACTCCCATGCGCATCACCCAATTCAAGAACACCGCCACCCTGCAACTGCAAGAGTCGAACCCGGTCGCCGTGCCTTTGGGCACGCCGGTGGCGGTGGCTTCGACCACCAGCGTCGAACGCGACGACGGCGTCGAGACCGGCGTCTGGGAATGCACCCCGGGACGCTGGCGGCGGCAGATCGTCGCCCAGGAATTCTGTCACTTCATCCAGGGGCGTTGCACCTTCACCCCGGACGAAGGTGAAACCCTGCACATCGAAGCGGGCGACGCCCTGATGTTGCCGGCCAACAGCCTCGGCGTCTGGGATATCGAGGAAACCGTGCGCAAGACGTACGTCCTGATTTTCTGAACGCAGGTCCCTTGATTGCCTGCCGAACTCCAACAACAAAAACAGCCCCACAGGAATCGACCCATGCCCCCAAAGTCACTAGTCCTGGCGCCGCTGATGCTGTGCGCTGCCATCAGCCAGGCGGCCGAGACCGTCAAGATCTACAACTGGTCGGACTACATCGCGCCGGACACCACGAAGAACTTCCAGAAAGAGACCGGCGTTGCCTTCACCTACGACGTCTACGACAGCAATGAAACCCTCGATGGCAAGTTGATGACCGGAAGGTCAGGGTACGACGTGGTGTTCCCGTCCAACCACTTCATGGCGCGGCAAATTGAAGGCGGCGCCCTGAAAAAGCTCGACAAGGCGCAGTTGCCCAACTGGAACAACCTCAACCCGGTGTTACTCAAGGCGTTGCAGGGCAACGATCCGGGGAACGAACACGGTTTCCCTTACCTGTGGGGCAGTACCGGCATTGGCTACAACATAGCCAAGGTCAAGGCGGTCCTTGGCGAAAACGCGCCTGTGGATTCCTGGGACCTGATCTTCAAACCCGAGAACATGCAGAAGCTGCAGAAGTGCGGCGTGGCGATCCTCGACAATGGCCCGGAACTACTCCCTGCGGCACTTAACTACCTGGGTCTGCCACACCACAGCAAAAACCCGGAAGACTACAAGAAAGCCGAAGCGCTGCTGCTCAAAGTGCGGCCTTATGTCAGCTATTTCCACTCGTCCAAGTACACCAGTGACCTTGCCAACGGTGATGTCTGCGTGGCGGTCGGTTTCTCCGGCGACATCCTGCAAGCGGAAAACCGCGCCAGGGAAGCCAACAACGGCATAGAGATCGGCTACGCGATTCCCAGGGAAGGCGCCGCCATCTGGTTCGATATGGTTGCCATGCCCGTGGACTCCCCGGATGAAAAGGCCGGTTACGCCTTCATGAACTACCTGCTGCGGCCAGACGTCATGGCCAGCATCAGTAACCATGTGCACTACGCCAACGGCAACGAACAGGCCGACAGCCTGATCGACCCGGACATCAAGAATGACACCAAGGTTTATCCGAGCCCGGACATGATGGGGAAACTGTTTGCGCTTGAGGCGATGCCGTTGAACATCGACCGCATTCGCACCCGGGTCTGGAACAAGATCCGCACTGGCAGCTGAAAACTGACCCTGGCCATCGGGACAGGACGTCCCGGTTGCCTTTTATTCAAGCGCGACGCAGATCAAGCTGCCGGATCGACCGTACAAGTCATTGCTCCAGCGCCCGGCATTTGTAAAAGGGTCTCACTGCCGTTTTGCCAGAAGCTGTAGTCGCCGCGGAAGTCCTTGCCCTTGTACTGGTTGCCGGAATAGTTCGACACCTGGTCAAGGATGACTGAGGCGTTCGCCCATTTCAGGTAGACGACGCCCGGCCCTGCATTGAAGAAGGTCGCGGTGAGCACCCCGTTGAATCCGGTGCAGCGATAGGCGACCGGGCCTTCAGTGAGTCTGCTGGGATCCTTGGTCCGCGCAATCGCCGAGCCTTGACGCAGCTGGTGCGCGCGCTCGGCATAGCTGCGGACCACGCACGCCTTGGCTTGTGCCCCGGCACACTGATTACGGGCGTGGACCCAGAACTGCTGATCAAGCTCGACTTTGTCCGGGGGCGGTACCGAATGTGCATCCGTGAGCGCCAGCAGATAAAGTCGTTGCAGCTCCCTGTCCATTTGCGCCAGTTGGCTATCGCGACAAATCAGCTTTTCAATGGGCTCCCTGGCCGAGGCGCAATCGAAGCTGGTGTTGAAGGTTCGCGCGGGCGCCGCGGCATTTGCACAAAGACTCGTGGAAGCCCAGGCGCCGACCGCGAGGAGGGAAGTCAAAAGTGGCGTGACCATTTTCATTTCGACACCATCATCCGGTCGCACTGGGTCTATCGCAGTGTAAGGCAGTGCTCGAAACCTGCCACACCAGCAGAGCAGAGCAAAAATGATTCGCGGACTCAGTCTTCCTCTCGAACCGTGGCCACTTCATCAGCCCTGACCTTCACCGTCGCCCCGGAAATATCCTCGAACTCGTAGAAGCCATCCTTGCTCTTGGTTTTCGGCATGTCCTTGGTCAGGTACTGGGTGCCGTTCTGCAGGGTAACCACCGTGGGTGTCGAGCAGCCAGCCAGGGCAAAAAAGGCTGCTACCGCCAGGGGAAAACCCAGAGTCTTGATGTTCATAGTCACCTCTCATTGTTCATTGAAACCGGACGGCTGCCGCAAGCGAGTGCAGCTCCATGGCGATTGGTGCGATGGAACGGCGGAAAGTTCGCTGCCCGGGATAAAAAACCCTTACAGCGCCGCCGCTTATCCTTTTCCGTTTGCATGGGGCAGGGCGTTACTGGTATCTGTATGCATAACCAGTGCTCGCTCTACATGGCCCTTTTTCCCGTGACTGCAAATCCTCTCGACGATCCGTTCTACTATCTCAACAACTTCATGCAAGTGCTTGATTGGCTTAAGCATCGCTATGCCGACGTGTTGAGCGACGAAGAGCATCGCTTCATTCGCGACTTCAATGGCTTGCCCCGCGAGTCCCGTGCGCTGCTGGTCAGGATGGTCATGCGCAAGGGCGTTCATTTCAGGGCCAGCAAGCTGTATTACGCCGAGATCGGTGACATCCCCAGCGCCGCCCAGCCATTGCTGGCGCTGGGTTGGCTCGACGACCGCCAGCCGTTACCGGTAGAGGCGTTGTTTGAAGTGTTGCTCAAGGCGGAAATACTGCAATGCCTGGGCAACGCGATTGTTAAACCCAAGGGTAAAAAGACCGACTGGCTGCCGGATTTGTGCGCGCAGTTTCCTCAAGCGCAGCCCTTCGACGACTGGTGTCCGGCGCTGAACGACCGCTTGTTCAGCCTGACCATCATGGGCCTGTGCGATCGCCTGCGCTTGATGTTTTTCGGTAATGTCTACCAGGACTGGTCCGAATTCGTCCTCGCGGACCTGGGTATCTTTACCTATGAAAAAGTGGAGTTTAGCGACGATTCCCGGGGCTTGCGCAGTCGTGAGGACGTCGATGCCTGCCTGTTCCTCTACCAGTGCCAGCAGCTGTTCGAGGCTGGCGAGGCGGTGGCCGACATCGCCCTGCAGATCAACGACCTGGCGCTGAGCAATCCCTGGCTGCAGAGGCGCCGCGACAAGCAGTTGTTCCAGATGGGCCAGGAGTGCGAGCGCGTCGGTGATTTCCCTGCCGCGTTGAGCCTGTACCGTGACTGCGCGTATCCCGGCGCGCGGGTGCGCATGATCCGGGTGCTGGAGCGTTGCGGCGAGTACCAGTTGGCCCTGGACCTGGCTTGTATGGCCGAACAGTCACCGCAAAACGCCGCGGAGCAGCAGCACCTGTTGCGTGTCCTGCCCAGGCTGCGGCGCAAGCTGGGCGGGCCGGCGGTCAAGCGTGTGGCTCCACGGGAGATGTTGCGCCTGGACCTGCAACTGAGCAGGATCGACCCTTTGTTGTCGGTCGAGGACCATGTACAGGCGCACCTGGGCGAAGAGTCGGCACCGGTTCATTACGTCGAAAACAGCCTGATCAACTCGCTGTTCGGCCTGCTGTGCTGGCCGGCGATTTTTGCCCCGCTGCCGGGGGCGTTTTTCCATCCGTTCCAGCGCGGTCCGGTGGACCTGTTGAGCGAAGACTTCCATGACCGTCGGGCCGAGTTGTTCCAGGCCTGCCTCGGCGAACTCGACGACGGGCGCTATCGTGCAACCATTCGCGCGCGTTATGCCGAAAAATGGGGGGTACAGTCGCCCTTCGTGTTCTGGGGCGCACTCAACGAGGCGTTGCTGGAGCAGGCGCTGGACTGTTTGCCGGCCGAGCACCTCAAGCACTGGTTCAACCGCTTGTTGCTCGACATCAAGGCCAATCGCGCGGGCATGCCGGACCTGATCCAGTTCTGGCCGCAGGAAAAAACCTACCGCATGATCGAAGTCAAGGGGCCGGGGGATCGCCTGCAGGATAACCAGCTGCGCTGGCTGGCGTTCTGTCATGAGCACCGGATGCCGATTGCCGTGTGTTATGTGCAATGGGCGGAGCAGGGCGCTTGAGCTACAGCATCGCGGTACGGGCGTTGTGTGAGTTCACCGCCAAGGTCGGAGACCTCGACTTGCGTTTCACCCCGTCGCCGACCGCGCTTGAAGGTATCGTCGGGCACCGCACGGTGGCGTCACGGCGCAGTGATGGCTACCAGAGTGAAGTCGCTCTCGAAGGTTCGTTTCAGGGCCTGACGGTCAGGGGCAGGGCGGATGGCTACGACCCCGGGCAAAACTGCCTGGAAGAGGTCAAGACCTACCGCGGCGACTTGAGCAAGCAACCGGCCAACCACCGTCAACTGCACTGGGCACAGGCTAAAATCTATGGCTGGCTGATGTGCCGCAAACTCGACCTGGCGCAGATCAACCTGGCGCTGGTGTATTTCGATATCGTCAGCGAAAAGGAAACCTGTCTGGTCGAGGCCTTCGACGCCGCCGAACTCGGGCAGTTCTTCGAACACCATTGTGGCCTGTTCCTGCACTGGGCCGAACAGGAAACGGTCCATCGCCAGGGGCGTAACCAGGCGGCACAACAGCTGGCGTTTCCCCATGCCGACTTTCGCCCGGGGCAGCGCCACCTCGCCGAATCGGTGTTCAAGGCCGTCAGCACCGGCCGCTGCCTGATGGCCCAGGCCCCCACGGGGATTGGCAAGACCATCGGCACCCTGTTTCCGCTGCTCAAGGCCCTGGCGCCGCAGCAACTGGACAAGGTGTTCTTTCTCACGGCGAAAACTCCTGGACGCAAGCTGGCCCTGGACGCCGCGCAGGCGATCCTGGCGCGCGCCGATGCGCCGCCCCTGCGAGTGCTGGAGATGATCGCCCGGGACAAGGCCTGTGAACACCCGGACAAGGCCTGCCACGGTGAATCCTGCCCGTTGGCCCAGGGCTTCTATGATCGCTTGCCGGCGGCGCGCCAGGCCGCCAGCGAGCTGAGCCTGCTGGACCAGAGCGCATTGCGCCAGGTCGCCCTTGAGCATGAGGTCTGCCCGTATTACCTGAGCCAGGAAATGGCCCGCTGGGCCGACGTGGTGGTAGCCGATTACAACTATTACTTCGATTTCAGTGCGCTGTTGTTTGGCCTGGCCCAGGCCAATACCTGGAAAGTCGCGGTGCTGGTCGACGAAGCCCACAACCTGGTGGAGCGCGGTCGGCAGATGTACAGCGCCAGCCTCGATCAATCGACCCTCGATAGCGTACGAAAAACCGCCCCCGAGGCTTTGAAAAAACCGCTGCAGCGGGTCAACCGCGAATGGAATGCCCTGCATAACCAGCAACTCGGTGCCTATCAGGCCTACGACAAGCCGCCGGAAAAACTGCTCCAGGCCTTGTCGTCGTGCAGCGCCAGCATCGGTGATTACCTGAACGATCATCCCCAGGGGCTGGACAGTGCATTACAGAGCTTCTACTTCGAGGTGCTGCAGTTCTGTCGGGTGGGCGAGCTGTTCGACCAGCAGTACCTGTTCGACATCAGCAAGCGCGACCTCGAACGCAAGCGCAACCTTTCGCAACTGTGCCTGCGCAATGTGGTGCCCGCCGGCTTCATCGGGCCGCGCCTGAGCGCTGCACGCAGCACCGTGCTGTTCTCGGCGACCCTCAGCCCTCGCCACTATTACGCCGATTTGCTGGGTACCCCGGCGAATACCGTGTGCATCGACGTCGAGTCACCCTTTCATGCCGATCAGTTGCACGTGCAGATCGTCAACCAGATCTCCACGCGCTTTGTTCATCGCCAGGCCTCCCTGGGGCCGATCGTCGAGTTGATCGCCCAGCAGTTCCGGCAGCGCCCCGGCAACTACCTGGCGTTCTTCAGCAGCTTCGATTACCTGCAGCAAGTGGCGCAGTTGCTGGCCGAGCGCTATCCCGCAATCAACCTGTGGTCACAGTCCCGGGGCATGGCGGAGGCGCAGCGCCAGGAATTCCTCGACCGCTTCACCGCCGAAAGCCAGGGTGTGGGCTTCGCGGTGCTGGGCGGGGCGTTTGGCGAAGGCATCGATTTGCCAGGCGCACGCTTGATCGGCGCGTTCATCGCCACCCTGGGGCTGGCGCAGTTCAACCCGGTCAACGAGCAATTCAAGCGACGCATGGCAGCCCTGTTCGGCGCAGGCTACGACTACACCTACCTGTACCCCGGCGTGCAAAAAGTGGTGCAAGCCGCCGGCAGGGTGATTCGTACCCAGCAGGACCAGGGCGTGGTGATGTTGATCGATGACCGGTTTGGCGAGAGCAAGGTCAAGCACTTGTTGCCGCGCTGGTGGTCAATTGCACCGGCGGCTGTTCAAATGGACGGTTTATCGCATACTTCAGAAAAACAGCAGTGGATGTGAGGGATCAATGAGCGAAGTTCGAACCCAGGCCGAGATCAACGAAGACCGGCGCCTGCGCCTGCTGATCGATGCAGTGGTGGACTATGCGATCTACATGATTGATCTCGATGGCATCATTACCAGCTGGAACGCAGGGGCCCGGCGTTTCAAGGGTTATGAGGAAGCGGAGATTCTCGGCCAGCATTTCTCGCGCTTCTACACCGATGAAGATCGTCGTGCCGGCTTGCCCCAGCGGGCGCTGGACACGGCCATCCGCGAGGGGCGTTTCGAAGGCGAAGGCTGGCGCGTGCGCAAGGACGGCACGCATTTCTGGTCCCACGTGGTGATCGATCCGATCTACGACCCGACGGGCACGCTCCTGGGGTTTGCCAAGATCACCCGTGACCTGACTGACCGCAAGATGGCCGAAGAGACCCTCAAGCAGAGCGAGCAACAGTTTCGGTTGCTGGTGCAGAGCGTCACCGACTATGCCATCTACATGCTTGCCCCGGATGGCCGTGTGACCAACTGGAACCTGGGGGCCCAGCGCATCAAGGGTTATTTGCCCGAAGAAGTCATCGGCCAGCATTTTTCCATGTTCTACACCCCCGAAGACCAGGCTGCCGGCTTGCCAGCTTGGGCACTGGAGATTGCGACGCGCGAGGGACGCTTCGAGAACAAGGGTTGGCGGGTACGCAAGGATGGCACGAGGTTCCTGGCCCATGTCGTGGTCGACCCGATCCGGGGAGACACCGGTACCTTGCTCGGGTTTGCCAAGATCACCCGCGACATCACCGAAGCGACCGAGGCGCAGCAGGCGCTCGAGCAAACCCGCGAAGCGCTGTTCCAGGCGCAGAAGATGCAAGCCATCGGCCAGCTCAGCGGCGGGATTGCCCACGACTTCAATAATCTGCTGACCGTCATTCTTGGCAATCTGGAAATTGTGCGTAAACGCCTGGCCGACGACCCGAAAATAGTTCGGTTACTCGACAATGCCACCCAGGGTGCGTTGCGCGGCGTCTCCCTGACCCAGCGCATGCTGGCCTTTGCCAGGAAACAGGAGCTCAAGTCCGAGCCTGTGGATCTCGCCGATCTGGTGCAAGGGATTTCGGGGCTGCTGCGCAGCTCTCTCGGGCCTTCGGTGGCATTGGAAACCCGTTTTCCAGCGCAGCTCGAGCCGGTCATGGCCGACGTCAATCAGCTCGAACTGGCGGTGCTGAACCTGGCCACCAACGCCCGCGATGCCATGCCCAATGGCGGCAGAATCGTCATCAGTGCCCGGGTCGAAAACATCCCTGTTCAAAATAGGTCTTTCCCGAAGGCGGGACGTTATGTGTGCCTGAGTGTCACTGACACCGGCGAGGGGATGGATGAAGCGACACTGGCCTCGGCGATGGATCCGTTTTTCACCACCAAAGGGCTTGGCAAGGGCACAGGACTGGGCTTGTCGATGGTCCATGGCTTCATCGAGCAATTGGGTGGGCGATTCATTTTGAAGAGCCAGAAAAACCAGGGCACTACCGCGGAGTTGTGGTTGCCAGTGGCCTCGGCAAACGCCGTGATGGCGCCCGTTATCGAAGAGCCGGCAGAGCCGGAAGTTCCTCGGTTGTGCATACTGGTGGTGGACGACGACAGCCTGGTGCTGACCAGCACCTGCCTGTTGCTTGAAGACCTCGGCCACCGCGTGATCACCGCGACGTCCGGTGTACAGGGCCTGGAGCAATTCGAGAACAATCCGGCCATCGATCTTGTCATCACCGACATGGCCATGCCGCACATGAGCGGCGCGCAGCTGGCGGATGCGATCCGAACGCTTAAACCCGATATGCCGATTATCCTGGCCACCGGTTATGCCGATCGGCTGGAAGGCTTTGCTTCCGGGCTGCCGCGATTATCCAAGCCGTTTACCCAGCTGAACCTGGTGGAGATCATCGCGACGGCCCTGTAGGAGCCCGGCTTGCCGGCGAAGGCGTCGCTGAACATGGCGTTGGCCTTAAGGACGCCTTCGCCGGCAAGCCGGGCTCCTACAGGTATGGGCTGCCGCCGTTACAACACACCATCATCAAGCAGCCATATGCGAAGCCGCCATTTCCTTTTTCAGGCGGGCCTTCAAAGCCTCCATTTTTTCCCCAAGCTCATCCAGAGTCGCTTTCCCCAGCAACTTTTTAGCTTGGGGAAACATCTCGGTCTCTTCCTCTTCAATGTGGTGTTCGAGCAATTCCTTGACCACTTTGACGCGACCGGCGAATTCGGGTGTAGACGGGTCGGTGACTTTCAGGTCCGGCAGCACCAGGGAATCCACGGTGCGGTGTTCTTCCTTGGCTTCGTAATACATGATGTCCTGCTCCTTGCCGCCGGCTTCCTTGTAGGCCGGGTACAGGATGTCTTCTTCCAGGCGGGTATGGATGGAGATTTCCATTTCCAGCTTTTGAAGGAGATCGGTGCGCTTTTTCAGGCCGCGCTCGGTGGACTCGCTCAGTTGGCTGAGGATGCCTTTTACGCGTTCATGGTCGGCTTTCAACAGGTCTATGGCGTTCATGGTCAGGTCTCTCAAGTTGAGGGCAGCGCGAACGGTTTGTACCGCAGGTCACTCATCGTTGTAGAGCATTTGTCGTGCCGCTTTAGCTGCCTCAATAAAGTGTTTTGAAATCAATGGATTATTCGCGCTAATGGCCAATTGGGGCCATGCATGCTGCATGAGGCCGGGCTTTGACTCATGCACTTCGCCACGGCAAAAGGATCCATCAGGCCGGCGGCGGCTTGTGCCGTTCATAGTGAGCGAGGATCGGTTGGGTACTGATCCCGTGAATCAGGATGCTCAGCGCCACCACCGAGAGCGTGAGGTCGGTGCACAGGGTCGCCATCGACGGCGCAAGGTCGTGGTTCAAGGCGTAGAACAGGTAATAGAAGCTGCCGATGCCGCGAATGCCGAACCAGCCGATCAACAGCCGTTGCTTGCCGTCCAGCAGATTGCCCCAAGGCGCCAACCCTACAATCAGCGGCCGGATCACGCAGAACAGCGCTAGCGCAATCGCCAGCGCGCGCCAGTCCCAATGACCCACCAGCACCACCCCGAGCAGCGTCACCAGAAACACCTCCATGGCCCGCTCGACCAGGCTGCCAAATGACAACATGTCGCCCATCATGATCCCGGCCGCCACCTGCGCGTCCTCCAGATTCGTCACATCGCCATGCACGGCGGCATCGGGTTCGACGTTCTGATGACCGACCACCGGCTGCACCAGGTGTTCGGCCGGCACCTGTGAATGCCCCATCGACTTGACTTCGGCCCGACGCAAGCCCAGGGCCGCCGCGAACACCGACAGGAATCCGTAGCCGTGCACCGCCTCGGCGGCGACATAGGCCAGGGCGATCAGGGCAAAGGTCAGGTAGTCGTTGGGCGACAGGGTGCTGTCGGCATTCCTGATGCGCATGGACAACGTCAGGCGCCCAATGACACGGCCCATGATGTAGCCGACCAGTAAGCCGGCAGGCACCGCCCACAGCAGCCGCTTGAGCGCCCAGTCATCGAGCCAGGCGGTCGAATCACCGCCGCCTTGCTGGATAAACAGCAACCCCAGGATCACGAAGGGAAACGCTATGCCATCGTTGAGCCCGGCCTCCCCGGACAGACCGAAGCGCACGGCGTCGTCGTCCTTGGCATCGTTGACCTGCACCAGCGAGGCCAGTACCGGGTCGGTAGGGGCCAGAATCGCGCCGACCAGCAGGGACGGCCCCCACGGCAGGTCGAAGGAGTAATGCAGCAATAGACAGACACCAATGATGGTCAGGACCATCACCGGTCCCGCGAGCCCGAAGGCCACGCGCCATTTGCGGTCCCTGAGGGGCAGGCGCAGCTTGAGTCCACAGACGAACAACGAAAAGAGCACCGCGACTTCCGTCAGGTGCTCCATCCAATAAGCGGCATCCTTGATGTCCAGCCTCAGCCAGCCCAGACCCGCCGGCCCGATGGCCACCCCGAGTGCCAGGCACACGGCCGAGGTGGTCACCGGCATCCAGCGCAGGAATGACGAGGTCAGTGCCAGCGTCAGCAGCACGGCGCCCAACACCGCGACCCAGACAATGAAGCTCATGGCCCGGGGGTCATTGAGTGACGGTAGCGCGCAAGTACTCCGGCGTCAGTACGTTGAACCACAGCAGGATCATGCTCACCAGAATGGTGACCAGGACCAGCAAGCCGACGCCCCAGACGCAAACGGCATTGAGCACGCCTTGCTCCTTGCGCTCGTGCATGAAGGTCGGCAATCCGACAAACAGCAGGAATGTCGAGTAAGCCGAAGCCGCCGCCAGCACCAGGATCGCCAGCCAGCGACTCGGGTACAGGCCGGCAATGCCCGCCAGGAAAAACGGCGTGACCGTGTAGGCGGCAAAACCGATGCACTGGTTGAGCGTCGGGCGTGAGTCGAAGGTGCGCGACATCCAGCGGATGAACACCCCCATGACGGCGACTCCAGCGAGCGTGCACAGATACAGCAAGGCGCACAGGTGCAGCGCGCTACGGTGGCTGAGGCGGACTGTTTCGTTTTCCGCCAGGCTCCAGCCGACGTAGGTGGTGCCAATGAACAGGCAGACGGCGGGGATCAAGGCCAGCAGGATCAAGTGGGCGAGGTAGTGGCGAGGATGCGCTTCTTCTTCCTTGCGAATATCCGTCCACGCGAAGTTCGGCTGAGTGAACAGTTTGACGATAGGTGCGGACATGATGACCTCCAGGTATCGAAAGGCCCGCCGGGGAGGGCCCATGAAGAGTGGAGCGCTGGAGGCCTCGGCAGGTTCCATTTTTAAGGTGCGCTGTGCATCACAGGATCGGTTTGCCCCCGGTTACCCCGAAACGCTGGCCGGTGATGTAGCTGCCTTCGTCCGAGGCCAGCAGCACGTAGATCGGCGCCACTTCCACCGGCTGACCCGGACGGCCGAGCGGGGTATTGGCGCCGAAATTCTGTACCGTATCCTCGGGCATGGTCGAGACGATCAGCGGCGTCCAGATCGGTCCCGGCGCCACGCTGTTGACCCGGATACCCTTTGGCCCGAGCATCTGCGCCAGGCCAGCGGTGAAGTTGGCGATCGCGCCCTTGGTCGTGGCATAGGCCAGCAGGGTGGGGTTGGGCATGTCGGAGTTGACCGAACTGGTGTTGATGATCGAGCTGCCGGGCTGCATGTGCTTGAGCGCCGCCTGGCAGATCCGGAAAATGGCGGTGATGTTGACGTCGAAGGTCATCACCCATTCTTCGTCGGAGATGTCCTCGAGGTTTTCGTGGGTCATCTGGAATGCCGCGTTGTTGACCAGGATGTCGATGCGGCCGAACCGCTCGACCGTTTTCTCCACCAGGGCCTGGCAATGCACCTTGTGCGCCAGGTCACCCGGCAGCAGCAGGCATTGGCGGCCGGCTTGTTCAACCCAGCGTGCGGTTTCCTCTGCATCTTCCTGCTCGTCGAGATAGGCAACGGCCACGTCGGCACCTTCACGGGCGAAGGCAATGGCCACCGCGCGGCCGATGCCGCTGTCGCCCCCGGTGATCAGGGCGATCTTGCCGTTCAGGCGACCGGAACCCTTGTAGCTCTGCTCACCGCAGTCCGGATAGGGATCCATTTTGCGTTGGGAGCCCGGGACGGGTTGCTGTTGTTTGGGGAAGGGTGGTTTTGGGTAGTCGTTCATCATCGATCTCCGGGTTCAAGGATGGGGGAGTCATAGGGTTGACCCTGGCCTTTTGTGCGGAGTTCGGTTGGATAATGTCCTGATGACGGGTGAAAACCTTGTAGGAGCTGGCTTGCCAGCGAAGGCGCCCGAAAAGACCAACGCAATGTTCAAGGACACCTTCGCCGGCAAGCCGGGCTCCTACAGGTATCTGCGCCGACCGGGCGGCTGCGCTAATATGCCCACCACTCAAACAAGAACAAGGCTCGCCTCGCGTAATGTCGGAAAAAGACACCATTTCCATTCAGCTGGTGCGTGAAGCGCTGCTGCAAAGTTGCGCCCCGGGCGCGGCCACCGATGAGGTGTTGGGCAAGGTCGGCATCGATCCGGCGTTGCTCGGCAGTAGTGACGCGCGGGTTCCCGCCAGCGCTTATGCGCGCCTGTGGCGCTTGCTGGCCCGGCGAGGGGATGACGAGTTCTTTGGCATGGACCCGCGCAAGCTCAAGTCCGGCAGCCTGGAGTTCCTCTGTCGCTGTGCCATGGTCCAGCCGAGCCTGGCGGCCGGGCTCGGCAGCGGCCTGGGTTTCCTGTCTTTGATGCTCGAGCGCATGCCCGCTGAGCTTGTGCATCAGCAAAGCCTGGCGGAAATCGTGTTGCTCGAAGACGACCATGAACCGCGCCGGGCCTTCACGTACTTCACCTATTGGATGATCGTGCACGGCGTGGCCTGTTGGCTGGCCGGACGGCGAATTCCGATCCTGGCGATCGAGCTGCGCTGTGCCCAGCCGGATTTCTGCGATGATTATCAGGTGATGTTCTCCGAGAACCTGCGCTTCGACCGACCGCGCACGCGGATGATCTTTTCCGCGGACTGCCTGGGTTTGCCGATCAAGCGCAGCGTCGAAGAGCTGCGGCGCTTCCTGGCCCATGCGCCGGCCAACATCCTGGTCAAGTACCGCGATCCGCAAAGCCTGGCCAGCCGGATCAAGCAGGACTTGCGGCAACTGCCCGCCGAGCACTGGCCGGAGACCGACACCCTGGCGCAACGCCTGTGCATGTCGGCCTCGACCCTGCGCCGGCGCCTGGCCGAGGAGGGGCAGACGTACCAGGGGCTCAAGGACAGCGTGCGCAAGGAGCTGGCCATCGCCTGGCTGGCCGAACCGGCCATCAGCTTCGCCGAAATCGCCACCCGCCTGGGGTTTGCCGACGCAAGCTCGTTCTACAAGGCGTTTCGCAAATGGTCGGGGTCCAATCCCGGGCATTACCGCAGTTTGATTCTCAACGAAGCCAGTTGATCTGGATTTCTGGTCGTATGGGCGGGCCTCTTCGCCTGTAGGAGCGAGCTTGCTCGCGATGGTCGTGAACGATGACCCTGGGAGCCTGATGCCCCGCGGTGTTCTCACGCCCATCGCGAGCAAGCTCGCTCCTGCAGCCTTGGCCAAACCAGTCAGACAACTTGATAACTTTGACCATTGCCCGACACCCCGCGCAGAGCGAGTATTTCCCTGTTGGTTACGGTTCCCCCCACCTAACAAAAAATACAGAGGGATTCTGGCAATGCGCGATTACTTGTCTGCCGTTTCACAGTTCCATTATCAGCACACCGTCGATGCCGCACTCGCCGGCAATCTGACCGCCCTCAACGCCTGCATCGAATGTTGCGACCGGCATGCGCTGCCGGGGCGTATCGCGCTGTTCTGGGAAGGCCGTGACGGCACCGGCGCGACCTACACCTTCAACGAGCTGCAGGACAAGGCCGCGCGTTTTGCCAACTTCCTGCTGGCCCAGGGCGTGAAGAAAGGCGACAAGGTCGCCGGACTCCTGCCTCGTAATATCGAATTGCTGATCACCGTGTTCGCCACCTGGCGCATCGGCGCGGTCTATCAACCCTTGTTTACCGCCTTCGGTCCCAAGGCCATCGAACATCGCCTGGGCAGTTCCGGGGCGAAAGTGGTGGTCACCGACGCGGTCAATCGCTCGAAACTGGCGGAAGTCGCCGACTGCCCGACCATCGTCACAGTCGCCGGCCCCAAAGGGCAGGGCATAGTCCGTGGGGACTACAGCTTCTGGGCCGAACTGGCCAACCACTCCAATGTCTGCGAACCGGTGCTGTTGACCGGCGAAGACCCGTTCCTGCTGATGTTCACCTCGGGTACCACCGGCCCTTCGAAAGCCCTGTCGGTGCCGCTCAAGGCCATCGTCGCCTTCCAGAGCTACACCCGTGACGCGGTGGACCTGCGCCCTGAGGACGCCTTCTGGAACTTGGCCGACCCGGGCTGGGCCTACGGCATCTATTTCGGCGTCACCGGCCCCCTGTCCATGGGCCACCCGATCACCTTCTACGATGGCCCGTTTACCCTGGAAAGCACCTGCCGGGTGATCAACAAATACGGGATCACCAACCTCACCGGCTCACCAACTGCGTATCGCCTGCTGATCGCCGGTGGCGACGAATTCGCCCGGTCGATCAAGGGCAAGCTGCGCATCGTCAGCAGCGCCGGCGAGCCGCTGAACCCGGAAGTGATCCGCTGGTTCGCCGACAATCTGGACGTGGTCATCCATGACCACTACGGCCAGACCGAGCTGGGCATGGTGCTGTGCAACCACCATGGCCTGGAGCACCCGATCCACATGGGCGCCGCCGGTTTTGCTTCGCCGGGCCACCGCATCGTGGTGCTGGACGACAATCACCAGGAACTGGGCGTTGGCCAACCGGGCATCCTGGCCATCGACCGCACCCAGTCGCCGATGTGCTGGTTCGCCGGCTACGAAGGCGCACCGACCAAGGCCTTTGTCGGCAATTACTACCTGAGCGGCGACACGGTCGAATGGAACCCGGACGGCAGCATCAGCTTCGTTGGCCGCAGTGACGATGTGATCACCACCTCCGGCTACCGCGTCGGCCCGTTCGATGTGGAAAGCGCACTGATCGAGCACCCGGCGGTGGTCGAAGCCGCGGTGATCGGCAAACCCGATCCGGAGCGAACCGAACTGGTCAAGGCCTTCGTCGTGCTCAGCGCGCAATACCGTGCCGCGCCAGAGTTGGCCGAAGAGCTGCGCCAACACGTGCGCAAGCGCCTGGCGGCTCACTCCTATCCCCGGGAAATAGAATTTGTCAGCGAGTTGCCGAAAACCCCAAGCGGCAAATTGCAGCGCTTTATCTTGCGCAACCAGGAAATCGCCAAGGCTCAAGAGGCCGCCGCGAAGAACGTTTCAGCTTGAATCGAAGGACACAATGATGCAGATCGAAAACAAGGTTTTTCTCGTCACCGGCGGTGCTTCCGGCCTCGGTGCGGCCACCGCTGAAATGCTGGTCGCAGCCGGCGCCAAGGTGATGCTGGTGGACATGAACGCCGAAGCCGTCGCGGCCCAGGCCCAGCGCCTGGGCGCGCAAAGCGTTGTCGCCGACATCAGCAACGAAGCGGCGGCAGAAGCGGCGGTGCAGGCGACGGTCAAGGCCTTTGGCGGCCTCAACGGGCTGGTCAACTGTGCCGGCATCGTGCGTGGCGAGAAGATCCTCGGCAAGAACGGTCCGCACGCGTTGGCAAGCTTCAGCCAGGTAATCAACGTCAACCTGATCGGCAGCTTCAACATGCTGCGCCTGGCGTCGGCGGCGATTGCCGAAACCGAAGCGGACGCCGATGGCGAGCGCGGCGTGATTATCAACACTGCCTCGGCGGCGGCCTATGACGGCCAGATCGGCCAGGCGGCCTACGCCGCGTCGAAAGGCGCCATCGTCAGCCTGACCTTGCCGGCCGCCCGTGAACTGGCGCGCTTCGGCATCCGCGTGATGACCATCGCCCCGGGCATTTTCGAAACGCCGATGATGGCCGGCATGACCCAGGAAGTGCGCGACTCCCTGGCCGCTGGCGTACCGTTTCCGCCACGCCTGGGCAAACCTGCCGAGTATGCCCGGCTGGTAAGGCATATCATTGAAAACAGCATGCTCAATGGCGAGGTGATCCGTCTCGACGGTGCCTTGCGCATGGCCGCCAAGTAAGGAGGATTTGTCATGACCCTTTCCAACGATCCGATTGTTATCGTCAGCGCCGTGCGCACCCCGATGGGTGGTTTCCAGGGCGAACTGAAAAGCCTCACCGCACCGCAACTCGGTGCCGCTGCGATCAAGGCCGCGGTGGAACGAGCCGGTGTAGCCAGCAATGGCGTCGACGAAGTGTTGTTCGGCTGCGTACTGCCGGCCGGCCAGGGCCAGGCCCCTGCACGTCAGGCGGCGCTCGGCGCCGGGCTGGATAAATCGACCCGTTGCACCACCCTCAACAAGATGTGCGGCTCGGGCATGGAAGCGGCCATCCTGGCCCACGACATGCTGGTGGCTGGCAGCGCCGAGGTGGTGGTTGCCGGTGGCATGGAAAGCATGTCCAACGCACCATACCTGCTGGACCGCGCCCGCAGCGGCTACCGCATGGGGCACGGCCGGGTACTGGATTCGATGTTCATCGATGGCCTGGAAGACGCCTACGACAAGGGGCGCCTGATGGGCACCTTCGCCGAAGACTGTGCCGAAACCAACGGCTTCAGTCGTGAGGCCCAGGATGCGTTCGCGGTGGCTTCGACCACCCGCGCCCAGCAGGCGATCAAGGACGGCAGCTTTAGGGACGAGATCGTGCCGTTGACCGTCACCGTCGGCAAAGAGCAGGTGACGATCAGCCATGACGAGCAGCCGCCAAAAGCCCGACTGGACAAGATCGCTTCGCTGAAACCGGCGTTCCGTGATGGCGGTACCGTGACGGCGGCCAACTCCAGTTCGATCTCCGACGGTGCGGCGGCACTGGTGCTGATGCGCCGTTCCGAGGCCGACAAGCGTGGCCTCAAGCCGCTGGCGGTGATCCATGGTCACGCGGCCTTCGCCGATACCCCGAGCCTGTTCCCGGTGGCACCGGTGGGCGCGATCGAAAAACTGATGAAGAAAACCGGTTGGTCGCTGAATGAAGTCGACCTGGTGGAAGTCAACGAAGCCTTCGCCGTGGTCAGCCTGGTGACCATGACCAAGCTGGAAATCCCCCACGAAAAACTCAACGTGCACGGCGGCGCGTGCGCTCTCGGCCACCCGATCGGGGCGTCCGGCGCGCGGATCCTCGTGACCCTGCTCTCGGCCCTGCGCCAGAAAGGCTTGAAGCGTGGCGTT
This sequence comes from Pseudomonas sp. YuFO20, assembly GCF_035064975.1. Classification (NCBI taxonomy): domain Bacteria; kingdom Pseudomonadati; phylum Pseudomonadota; class Gammaproteobacteria; order Pseudomonadales; family Pseudomonadaceae; genus Pseudomonas; species Pseudomonas sp. YuFO20. Next base: position 97,081 of record NZ_JAXDEO010000014.1, on the reverse strand, counting down.
GCAGCGATCTGCATCGGTGGCGGCGAAGCCACGGCGATGGCCGTGGAATGCCTGTATTAATGCAATCCATTGTGGGAGCGGGCTTGCTCGCGAAGGCGGTGTGTCATTCAACATTGATGTCGACTGGCACGGCCTCTTCGCGAGCAAGCCCGCTCCCACAGGTTCAGTGTTAAAACCAGGCATTTTGTATGAAGGCTTATTTTTAAGGATTCACCATGATCCCCAATGACGAACAACAGCAGATACGCGACGCGGCCCGGGACTTTGCCCAGGAACGCTTGAAACCCTTCGCCGCCGAATGGGACCGTGAACACCGCTTCCCCAAGGAAGCCATCGCCGAAATGGGCGAACTGGGCTTCTTCGGCATGCTGGTGCCGGAGCAGTGGGGCGGTTGCGAGACCGGTTACCTGGCCTACGCCATGGCCCTGGAAGAAATCGCCGCGGGCGACGGTGCCTGCTCGACCATCATGAGCGTGCACAACTCGGTCGGTTGCGTGCCGATCCTCAATTACGGCAATGCCGACCAGAAAGAGCGCTTCCTCAAGCCCCTGGCCAGTGGCGCCATGCTCGGTGCTTTCGCGCTGACCGAACCCCAGGCCGGTTCCGATGCCAGCGGCTTGAAAACCCGTGCCCGTTTGGACGGCGATCACTACGTACTCAACGGCTGCAAACAATTCATCACCTCGGGGCAGAACGCCGGGATCGTGATCGTGTTCGCCGTGACCGACCCGACTGCCGGCAAACGCGGCATCACCGCATTCATCGTGCCCACCGATTCGCCGGGCTACAAAGTTGCCCGGGTCGAGGACAAGCTCGGCCAGCACGCCTCGGACACCTGCCAGATTCTCTTCGAAGACGTGAAAGTGCCGGTGGCCAACCGTTTGGGCGAAGAGGGTGAAGGCTACAAGATCGCCCTGGCCAACCTCGAAGGCGGGCGCGTCGGCATTGCCTCGCAATCGGTGGGCATGGCCCGCGCCGCATTCGAAGCGGCCCGCGACTACGCCCGCGAGCGCGAGAGCTTCGGCAAGCCGATCATCGAGCACCAGGCCGTGGCGTTCCGCCTGGCGGACATGGCGACCCAGATCGCCGTTGCGCGGCAGATGGTGCATTACGCGGCGGCCTTGAGAGACAGCGGCAAGCCGGCGTTGGTGGAAGCCTCGATGGCCAAGCTGTTCGCCTCGGAAATGGCCGAGAAGGTATGCTCCTCGGCGCTGCAAACCCTTGGCGGTTACGGTTACCTGAACGACTTCCCGCTGGAGCGGATCTACCGCGACGTGCGGGTCTGCCAGATCTACGAAGGCACCAGCGATATTCAACGCATGGTCATTTCACGCAACCTCTAAAATGGAACCCCTGTAGGAGCTGCCGCAGGCTGCGATCTTTTGATCTTGATCGTTAAAATCAAAAGATCGCAGCCTGCGGCAGCTCCTACAGGGATCGAGTGCTTAGCAGGAGTCATTTACATGAGTTATGAAACGATTTTGCTGGAAACCCACGGCCGTGTGGGTCTGATTACTTTGAACCGCCCACAGGCGCTGAACGCGTTGAACGCGCAGATCGTCAGCGAACTGAACCAGGCCCTCGACGGCTTCGAGGCGGACTCGAACATCGGCTGCATCGTCCTGACCGGTTCGAAAAAGGCCTTTGCCGCCGGTGCCGACATCAAGGAAATGGCCGAGCTGACCTATCCGCAGATCTATATCGACGACCTGTTCAGCGACAGCGACCGCGTGGCCAACCGCCGCAAGCCGATCATCGCCGCCGTCAACGGTTTCGCCCTGGGCGGCGGCTGTGAACTGGCGCTGATGTGCGATTTCATCCTGGCTGGCGACAACGCCAGGTTCGGCCAACCGGAAATCAACCTCGGCGTGTTGCCGGGCATGGGCGGCACCCAGCGCCTGACCCGTGCCGTGGGCAAGGCCAAGGCCATGGAAATGTGCCTGAGCGGGCGCTTGATCGATGCCGTGGAAGCGGAACGTTGCGGCATCGTGGCGCGCATCGTGCCGAGCGATGAGTTGCTGGATGAAGCGCTGAAAGTCGCGGCGCTGATCGCTAAAAAGTCCCTGCCGATCGCGATGATGGTCAAGGAAAGCGTCAACCGGGCTTTTGAAGTGAGCCTGTCGGAAGGCGTGCGCTTTGAACGTCGGGTGTTCCATGCGGCGTTCGCGACGCAGGATCAGAAGGAAGGGATGGCGGCGTTTATTGCCAAGCGTGAGGCAGAGTTCCAGGGCAAGTGATGTAGCGTTATTGCGTGCCTCTTCGCTGGCAAGCCAGCTCCTACAGGTTTCGGTGTGTACATAATATGTGTGACCGACCGAGAACCCTGTAGGAGCTGGCTTGCCAGCGAAGCTTTTAAGGCTTCAGACCAGATAGTTCTTCAGTTCACGGGCAATCACCATCCGCTGAATCTCGCTCGACCCTTCATAGATCTGCGTGATCCGCGCATCCCGGTAATACTTCTCGACCGGGTAATCCTCCAGATACCCATACCCGCCATGAATCTGAATCGCTGAGGAGCAGACTTTCTCGGCCATTTCCGAGGCAAACAGCTTGGCCTGCGAAGCCTCCGACAGACACGGCTTGCCCGCCGTGCGCAGGCGAGCGGCGTGAAGGATCATCAACCGCGCGGCGTTCAACTGCATGTGCATGTCGGCCAGCAGGTTGGCGATGCTCTGGTGTTCATTGATGGTTTTGCCAAACTGCACACGATCACGGGAGTAGGCCAGCGCCGCTTCAAACGCCGCGCGAGCAATGCCCAGCGCCTGGGCGGCGATGCCGATGCGGCCGCCTTCGAGGTTGGACAGCGCGATGGCCAGGCCTTTTCCGCGCTCACCGAGCAGATTGGCCTCGGGGATGGTGCAGTTGTTCAGGGTGACCGCACAGGTATCGGAGGCGCGGATGCCCATCTTGTGTTCGGTGCGGTCGACGATGAAGCCAGAGGTGTCGGTTGGCACCAGGAACGCCGAGATACCGCGCTTGCCCAGGTCCGGGTCGGTCACCGCAAACACGATCGCCAGCTTGGCCCGCTTGCCATTGCTGACGAACTGCTTGGCGCCATTGATCACCCACTGGCCGTCGCGCAATTCGGCGCGGGTGCGCAAGTTGTGCGCTTCGGAGCCGGCTTGGGGTTCGGTCAGGCAGAAGCAACCGATGACCTGGCCGCTGGCCAGGTCCGCCAGCCAGGTCTGTTTCTGTTCTTCGCTGCCGTAGTTGAGCACCGGCCCGCAGCCCACAGAGTTGTGGATGCTCATGAACGCGCCGGTGGCGCCGTCGCCGGCCGAGATCTCTTCCACCGCCAGGGCATAAGCGACGTAGTCGACATAAGTGCCGCCCCATTCCTCGGGCACCACCATGCCCAGCAGGCCCAATTCACCCATCTTCGCCACCAGGGCGTCGTCGATCCAGCCGGCCTTTTCCCAAGCCTGGGCGTGGGGCGCGATTTCGCCACGGGCAAAGTCCCGGGCCATGTCGCGGATCATGACCTGTTCTTCGGTCAATTCGAGATCGTGCATGGTTCAGCTCCCGCTCTCATCGAAACCGTTGAAGAAGCTCGCCACGTGTTCGGCGTCCAGCGCCTGCAGGGTAGGCGGGTTCCAGCGCGGGTTCTTGTCTTTGTCGATCAGCAAGGCGCGCACGCCTTCGATCAGGTCGCCGCGCTCGAACCACTGGCGGTCCAGGTGCAGCTCAAGGGCAAAACACTGTTCAAGGCTCAGGTGCCGACCGCGCCGGAGCATTTCCAGGGTTACGCCCATGGCCAGGGGCGAGCGGGTCTGCAGCAGGTCGGCGGTGCTCAACGCCCACTCATGGCTGTCGGCGACCGTGACCTCGCGCAGTTGCTCCACAATACTCGGCACATCGGGCAAGGCGAAGAAGTGGTCGATAGCCGGGCGCAAGGCGGCCAGCGGTGCATCGGGCAACTGTTGCACGGCGAGTTTCGCCAGCAGGCCCTGAAGATCCTTCAGGGGCGTGTCACGCCATAGCAGTTGATCGAGTTTTTCATCCAGCGTGGCGAGTTTGCCGCTGTCCAGGTACCAGTCGGCCAGCCCGCAGTACAGCGCATCGGCCGCGCGGATCTGCACGCCGCTGACGCCCAGGTAGATCCCCAGTTCACCGGGGATGCGCGGCAGGAAGTAGCTGCCGCCCACATCCGGGAAATAACCGATGCCGACTTCAGGCATCGCCAGGCGACTTTTCTCGGTGACCACCCGCAGGTCGGCGCCTTGCACCAGGCCCATGCCGCCACCCAGGACAAAACCGTCCATCAAGGCCAGCACCGGTTTGCGGTAATGATGAATCGCGAGGTCGAGGGCGTATTCCTCGACGAAGAAATCTTCGTGCAGCGTATCGCCGCCCTTGAAGCTGTCGTACAGCGAGCGAATGTCGCCACCGGCACAAAAGGCTTTTTCGCCGGCACCGCGCAGCACCACCGCATGCACCTGTTCATCCTGTGCCCAGGCGTCCAGCTGACGCTGCAGGTTGCGCACCATCTCGAGGGTGATGGCGTTAAGGCCGGCGGGGCGGTTGAGGGTCAGGTGACCGATGTGGTTGCGAACCTCGGCCAGCACTTCGTTTTGCGTGGCATCCATTGACGAAGTCGCTGGAGAAGAAACCTGAGCAGTCATCACTAACTCCCTGCTTTTATTGTTCTTTATTAAGAAGCTCGCGCGCGAGCGATGCTGGATCGTACCAGTGCAAATTTGCCTTGTACAACCGGGATATGTGCAGGTGCTGTCTGCATTTTTGCAGCGGCTTTTGTAGGAGCGAGCTTGCTCGCGATGGTCGTGAACGATAACGCGTAAACCATTGGTGCAGCGGTGCCTTGATGTTTTTCGCGAGCAAGCTCGCTCCAACAGATAAGCCGATTCAGGCGCTACGGCTCAACACCTCACCAATACTGCGACGCCTGGCCTGCAACTCAGTGGCATGGATCAGCTGTTCAAGATCTTCGGGTGTGACGTCGATGAAGGCTTCCATTTGCGCCAGGGCCAATTTCAGATCCTGGGCGGTGATTGCCTGGCTGTCGATTGGAGGGTGGTCAGCCGGGACCACGGCGACCGGCTCGCTGGCCCGCTTGGGATATCGAATGCGCGTCAGGTTGTTATAGGCCAGGGCGCTGAGCAGCATGGTCGATGCGGCCAGCATCACCGGCCCCAGGGCTTTCCAGTCCATGGCAATGGTCGCCGGGTCCGCCAGGACCATTAGCAACGCCAGCGCCCCGGCCGGTGGATGCAGGCAGCGTAGCCAGCACATCAGGATCAGCGCCATGCCCGCCGCGAGGCAGGCGCTGCCCAGGGTCCGTCCGAGCACGTGGGCCACCAGCAGCGCGACCACTGCGGCGCTCAAGTAACCGCCGAGTATCGACCAGGGTTGCGCGAGCGCACCGGAAGATACCGCAAACAGCAACACCGCCGAGGCACCCAGCGGCCCGACCAGGTGCTGCGCCACTGGCATGCCGAATACCTGGGCGCACAGCCAGACGCTGAACATCGTCCCCAGCGCCATGCCGATGGCAGCACGACTCCATTCCGAAGGGCGGGTGTTGACGGCGGCGGGCAACCAGCGAGCAAGCATGATGAACAGGGTTCCTTTGAAAACCTGAGGAAAAAAAAAGGCTTGTCTGGGAAATCCAGAAAGCCCTTGAAGTCGTTCCAACTATTGGGGGAGGAACGACGACAGTGTGCCGATCATTGCCGATGATGACAAATTCATATTAATGAAGCTTCAGTTCATTATTTCTGATGTATCGCCACACGCCGTCCACTCATGAAACACAGGGACCCGCCCATGGCCGTCAGCGCGCTCAAGGCATAGAACATGGTTGGGGCCGGGGTGTGCATCAACAGGAAACCGCAGATCACCGGGCTCAGCGCGCCACCGAGGGCGGCCAGGTTCTGCGCGCCGTAGTAGCTGCCGCGCAGTTCTTCCGGGGCCAGGGTGTCGACGAAGAGGAATTCGGCCGGGTAGATGATCATTTCTCCGAGGGTGAAGATGAACATCGCCACGCACCAACTGACCATGCTGTCGGCCACGCTGAAGCCGATCAATCCGAGGATGAACAGACCGGTGCCGCCGGCAATCCAGAAGCGCAGTTGTTCACGGTTGAGGAACCGACCGATCTGGTACTGCAACAGGATCACGCTGATGGCGTTGCAGGCCAGCAGTGCCGCCATGATCTCCAAAGTGCGCCTGGAATCCTGGGTCACCAGCAGGTATTGCGACAGGTACAGGGTGAAACGCCCGTGCACCACGGTGCTGAGCAGGCAGCCGCAGGTGAACATGATCAGGGTGCGGTCGTTCTTCAGGGTGACCAGGGTCTTGAGGAAGCTCTGCGGTTGGCCGATGGTCGGTGCCTGCGCCGAATCCCTGGGGATGCCCAGCATCAGGAAGATGCTGGCGAAGGCGATACCGCCTGCGATCAGGAAGGGTGCGATCGGATAGACCCCGGCCATCACCACACCGAACATGGGGCCGGTGGCGTAGCCGATGTTGGTCAGGGTATAACGCAGCGAAAACGCCTTGGCGCGCTGGCCCACGGGCAGGTTTTCGCTCAGGATCGCCTTGGAGCCGATGAGGAACAACGCCGAGGCTGTTTCGGAAATGACCAGCGTCAGGGTGGCCAGGTAAAGGTTTTCGGCAAAGGCCAGCAACACGAAGCCGATGGCGCTGGAGAGCATCGTGAGGATCAGCAGCCGGCGTTTTTCCAGGCGGTCGATGACGTAGCCGCCGTACAGGGCGAGCAGGGTGGCGATGAACACCGCGATGCCCAGCAGCAGGCCGACGTCCTGTTGGTTGAGGCCCAGTTTGTCGCTTAGAAACAGGGTGAGCAGCGGACTGATGATGGCGCGGCTGACAACGATGGTCAGCGAAACGATCATCAGCCGGCGAACAACGAGCGAGTAGGTGGCCACGGTGGGGTAAATGTCCTTATTCAGATGGCAGCTTCCGTGCTTGCCATCCTCAGGCAGATGCGGGCTCACTTCAAGGCGAATTCACACTATCCCTGTAGGAGCTGCCGCAGGCTGCGATCCTTTGATTTTTTGAAAGCAAGATCAAGAGATCGCAGCCTGCGGCAGCTCCTACAGGGGGATTAGGCGACCACCTGCGCCGCAGGCCATTGCTGATACGGAATCGGCAACTTGCGTGACTCGCCGCGGCCCATCGGGAAGTACATGAAACCATTGCGCGCCAGGCGCTCGGCATCGTACAGGTTGCGGCCATCGAAGATCACCGGCGCATTGAGGCGCTGGCGGATCAGATCGAAATCCGGCGCCTTGAATTGTTGCCACTCGGTGCAGATGATCAGCGCGTCCGCACCGTTGAGCACCGATTCCGGCGTGCCCATGAGCATCAACCGGGTTTCATCGGGGTACAGCTGCTGGGTTTGCTGCATGGCTTCAGGGTCGAATGCCCGCACATTGGCACCGGCGGCCCATAACGACTCGAGCAACAGGCGGCTCGGTGCATTGCGCATGTCGTCGGTGTTGGGCTTGAAGGCCAGGCCCCAGACGGCGAAGGTCTTGCCCCGCAGCTCGCCTTTGTAGAAGGCCTTGAGGCGCTCGAACAGCTTGTGTTTCTGCCGCTGGTTGATGGCTTCCACCGCTTGCAGCAGGTCGCTGGAACAATGGGCCTGTTCGGCGCTGTGAATCAGGGCGCGCACGTCCTTGGGGAAGCAGGAGCCGCCATAACCGCAGCCGGGGTAGATGAAGTGGTAGCCGATGCGCGAGTCGGCGCCGATGCCCAGGCGCACCGATTCGATGTCGGCACCCAGGTGTTCGGCCAGCTCGGCGATCTGGTTGATGAAGCTGATCTTGGTCGCCAGCATGCAATTGGCGGCGTATTTGGTCAGCTCGGCACTGCGCAAATCCATGAACATGATGCGTTCATGGTTGCGGTTGAACGGCGCGTACAGGTCACGCATCACCTCACGCACTTCTTCGCGTTCACAGCCCACGACGATACGGTCCGGGCGCCGGCAATCGGCCACGGCCGAGCCTTCCTTGAGAAACTCGGGATTGGAGACGATATCGAACTGCAACAGGCGTCCGACCTTGATCAGGCACTTGTCGATATGCGCGCGCAGGGCATCGCCGGTGCCCACCGGCACCGTGGACTTCTCCACCAGGATCAGCGGTTGTTCACGGTGCCGTGCCACCGCTTCGCCCACCGCCATCACCTGGCTCAGGTCAGCCGAGCCATCGTCCCGGGACGGTGTGCCGACCGCGATGAACAGCACCTGGCCATGTTGCACCGCGAGTTTCTCATCGCTGGTGAACTGTAACCGTCGGGCATCCAGGCCTTCGCGTACCAGGCTGGCCAGCCCGGGTTCGAAAATGCTCACATGGCCCTGTTGCAGGCATTCGACCTTTTTCTCGTCGACGTCCATGCAGACCACGTCGTGGCCGACTTCTGCCAACACCGCCGCTTGCACCAGGCCTACATAACCGCTACCGAACACACTGATTCTCATGGTTTGCTCCTGCCCCGATCGAGTCCGGTCAAGGTTTAGCAATGCCATGTTTCAATTCGTCTATCGGCGTCACACCGGCCGTTGGTCGGCAGGGCATTTGACTTTCCCGGCCGTGACCGGCAGCGTAGCGGCCATTCCTGTCGCCATGGCGTTTTCTGTTTCCTCTTTATCCAAGGCCGTTTCGTTTGACTGACTTACCCGCAACTGATCCAAGTGCCCTCAGACCCAATCCGCTAACCCTGTATCTCGCACGACTGGCGCCCTCCAGCCAACTGACCATGCGTTATGTCCTGCAGGACGCCGCCGATCGCCTGGGCTTTGAAGAAATGAATGTCGAGGAGATCGCCTGGCACAACCTGCAACCCGAAGATGTCATCGCCCTGGTCGCCGCCTTGCGCACCGACGGTTATGCGCCCAACACGTCGTCGTTGTACGTCAATGCGGTGCGCGGGGTAATGAACGAAGCGTGGCGCATGAGCCTGATCAGCCAGGAGCACTTGTTGAAAATGCGCTCGGTCAAGGGCATCGCCGGTACGCGCCTGTCCCAGGGGCGCAACCTGCGGCGCTCATTGATCCAGGAACTGATGGAGGTTTGCGCCGCTGATCCTCGGCCACAGGGCAAGCGGGACGCCGCCGTTATCGCGATCCTGTACGGTTCGGGCATGCGCAAATCGGAATCGGTGAACCTCGACCTCAATCAGCTCGACTTCAATGAGCGCAGCCTGCGCGTCACCGCCAAGGGCAACAAGCAGTTGATCAAGTACGCCCCGGCCTGGGCGTTCGCCAAGCTCGATGCCTGGCTGGAACTGCGCCGCTCGATGCTCAAGGAAGGCGAAGAGGACGACCCGTTCCTGTTCAATCGTATCCGCCGTGGCAGTCACATCACCCGCGAGCGCATCACCAAGCACGCGATCTATTACATCGCCCGGCAGCGGGGCGCGCAGGTGGGGGTGAAAATCATGCCGCATGATTTTCGCCGCTCGTTCATCACCCGGGTGATCGAGGAACACGACCTGTCCATCGCGCAAAAACTGGCCCATCACAGCAACATCCAGACCACCGCCAACTACGATGTGCGCGACGACAACGCGCGCCGTCGTGCGGTGGATCGCTTCGATCTTTGACGGCCATGCAACAGGTTCGAGGGATCAGGGCTCGCTCAGCACATGCGCGTGGCCAATGGTCGAGACCTGCACGGCGCTGCCGGCAGGCGGTGCATACAGGCCGGAGCTGCGTACCAGCAATGATCGGCCTATGGGCTGATCGGCGGTGCGCGAATGCAACTCCACGGTCAAGGTGCAGGTGTTGCCGCTGAAATCCCGGTCGACCACCTTGGCACGACAGCCCGTGACACCGGTGGCGTCGGGCAGCACGCTGGTCAGTTGCAACTGTTCGGGCCGTAGCATGATCTGCGCCGAGTGGTTGTTGCGGTGATTGTTGACCGGTATCCGGCCCAGGTCGCAATGGGCCCAGCCAGCCTCGATCCGCGCTGGCATGACCACGGCGTCGCCGAGAAACAGCGCGGTCTGTTCGTCGTCGGGGTAGCGATAGAGGTCCAGCGGATGGCCTGACTGCACCAGCCGGCCGTGGCGCATCACCGCCAGTTGATCGGCGAAGGACAAGGCTTCGCTCTGGTCATGGGTGACCAGGATGGTGGTGACCCCCGCGTCGGCCAGCAGGCGCGCGACCATCTTGCGCATGACCGCGCGCAAGCCGGTATCGAGTGCCGAAAACGGCTCGTCCAGCAACATCAGCTGCGGCTGCTGCGCCAGCGCCCGTGCCAGCGCCACACGCTGCTGCTGGCCGCCGGACAATTCATGGGGCCAGCGCATCGCCATGTTCGCATCCAGTGCCACGCTGTCCATCAATTGCGCGACACGCTCGCGCTTTTCGCGGCCCTTGATCGACAGGCCGAAGCCGATGTTGTCGGCCACCGTCATGTGCGGGAACAAGGCGCCGTCCTGTGGGACGTAGCCAATCAAACGTTGGTGCGCCGGCACTTCATGGGTGCTGTCGACCAGGGTCTGGCCATTGAGCGACAGGCGGCCGGAGTCAGGAAACTCGAAGCCGGCAATCATCCGCAGCAAGGTGGTCTTGCCTGAGCCCGAGGGGCCGACAATGACCGTACGGCTGCCGCTGGGCACCGACAGGCTGACGTTATCCAGAGCTCGCTGGGAACCGTAGGCTTTGTTCAGTGAATGCAGTTCAAGAGTGTTCATCGGCCAGCCGTTTTTTTCGATTGGTGATACAGGAGCCCGGTCAACGGCAGCGACAACAGGATCATCAGCAGGGCATAGGGCGCCGCCGCGACATAGTCGATTTCGCTGGTCATGGCCCAGAACCCGGTCGCCAGGGTCCGTGTGCCATTGGGCGCGAGCAACAGGGTGGCGGTCAGTTCATTGGTGATCGCCAGGAACACCAGCGCCGCACCGGCAGCCGCACCCGGAGCGGCCAGGCGCAGGGTGATCAGCCATAACGCGCGGGCAGGGGAGCGGCCCAGGCTGCGGGCCATGTTTTCCAGCTCCACCGGTGCCTGAGCGATGCCGGCGCGCAGGCTCACCAGCGCCCGGGGCAGGAACATCAGCAGGTACGCCAGCAGCAAGGTGACGGTGGTCTGGTAGATCGGCCGGGCAAAATGAATGGTGACGGTCACCAGTGCCAGCGCAACGACGATGCCCGGCAATGAACTGGTGATGTAGTTGCAGCTTTCCAGCAGCCGCTGCAGGCGTCCGGGATGGCGGATCGACAGCCAGGCGATCGGAATGGCGGCGCAGGTGGTCAGGGCAGCCCCCGCCACGCCCAGCATCAGGGTCTGTTGCAGCGCCGGCAGCAGCTCGCCCAGGTTCCAGGCCTGCACGCCGCCGGCGATCAGCCAGCCGCCCAGGGTGATCAAGGGCACACCCAGCGCCAGGGCGCAGGTGGTGCTCTGCAACGCCAGTGCGAGCACCCTGGCCGGGGTTTTCAGGCCCACGATCCGTTGCTCACGGGCACTCCCGGAGCCCACGCGGGCGTAGCGCGCATGGCCCCGTGCGGCGGATTCCACGGTCAGCATCACCAGGCAGCACAGGGCGAGCACGCTGGCCAGCATGTGGGCGGCAGGCCCGTTGAAGGTGGATTTGAACTGATCGAAGATCGCGGTGGTGAAGGTGTCGAAGCGGATCATCGCGTACAGGCCATATTCGGCCAGCAGGTGCAGGCCGACCAGCAACGCGCCACCGCAAATGGCCAGGCGCAACTGCGGCAGCACCACGCGAAAAAACACCGCCCACGGCTTGAGCCCCAGCGATTCGGCGACATCTTCGATAGCCGGGTCGAGGCGCCGTAAGGTCGCGGCAATCGGCAGGTACAGGAACGGGAAGTAGGCAATCACCGACACCAGCACCCCGGCGAACAAGCCGTGAATCGGCGGCACCAGGCTGACCCAGGCATAACTGTGGACGAAGGCCGGCACCGCCAGGGGCGCCGTGGCCAGCAACGACCACCAGCGACGCCCCGGCAGATCCGTGCGCTCGGTCAGCCAGGCCAGTGTCACACCCAGCGCGATACAGAGGGGAATCGTCAGCACCACCAGCAACACGGTGTTGATCAACAACTCGCCCACCCGTGGCCGGAACACCAGGGTCACCACCGTGGACCAGCCGGTCTGCAGGGACACGCCGATGACGTAGGCAATAGGCAGCAGCGCCAGCAACGAAACCAGCACCGACAAACCGACCACCCACGCGCCACCGCGGCTCGCGAACACGCCGCGCGATCGTCTACGCAAATTGGCGGGTAGCGCTTGGGCGGTACCCGCGGGCAGGATTTCAGGCATCAATTAAAGCAGTCCTGCCTGAGTCATCAGCTCCACGGCTTTTTTACTGTCGAGTTTCGAGGCGTCGACGGATGGGGCGTCGAGCTGCTGCAAAGGCACCAGTTTAGGGTTGGATTCGGCGTTCTTGCCCACGGCGTATTCAAACGATTTGCCATCCTTGAGGATGGCCTGGCCGTCCTTGCCGGTGATCCACTTGAGGAACGCCTGGGCTTGTTCCTTGTGCTTGCTGGAGGCCAGGACGCCGCCTCCGGAAATGCTGACAAACGCCCCCGGATCCTTGTGCTTGAAGTAGTGCAGGGCGGTGTTCTTGCTGTTTTCGCCGGTCTTGGCCTGATCGACGAAGCTGTAATAGTGGTAGATCACGCCGCTGTCGATCTGCCCGGCATTCACCGCCTTGAGCACCGAACTGTTGCCCCGGTAGGCCGTGAAGTTGGTCTTCATCGCCTTGAGCCAGTCCAGGGTCGCGGCTTCGCCTTTCTGTTCGAGGATGGCGGCGACGATGGCCTGGAAGTCGGCACCACCGGGCGAGGCGCCCCAGCGGCCTTTCCACTCTGGCGCGGCGAGGTCCATGATCGACTTGGGCAACTTGTCCTGGGGCAGTTTGCTCGGGTTGTAGACGAACACCGTGGAACGCGCCGCGATCCCCACCCATTTGCCGTGGGCCGGGCGGTAGGCCGGGTCGACCTGCTCCAGGGTGGCCTTGTCCACGGGGGCAAACAAGCCTGCGCCGTCGACCAGGACCATCGCCGGGGAGTTTTCGGTGAGGAACACATCCGCCGGCGAGTCGGTCCCTTCCTGTACGATCTGGTTGCCCATTTCGGTGTCGTCGCCGTTGCGCATCGTCACCGGAATGCCGGTTTCCTGGGTAAACCCTTCGACCCAGGATTTGGTCAGGCTTTCGTGCTGGGCGTTGTAGACCACGATGCCGACGGTATCGGCGGCGTATACGTGACCTGCGCTCACCAGGGCGGTGACCAGCAAGGCTTTTTTGAGGAACGAAGGGATCGTGGACTTCATGCGGCGTCAGCTCCTGTTATTGTTGGTCTTGCAGGCTGATACGAGCGAATCGACAAAAGAAGGTCGTCAATTATTCTAGATCAATACGAATCATTTGCAGCCTGTGGGAGCGAGTTTGCTCGCGATGGTGTATCAGACACATTGATGTCGCCGGACACACCATCGCGAGCAAGCTCGCTCCCACAGGGGGATGGTGTTATGGGCTGGTACTTGCGGACGGACAACCTTTTTGCGTGGAGGCCGCTGCCTGGTTGATTAGCGCCGCCAGGCGCCTGACGTTGTTCTGCTGCGCCGCCACCAGCTCATCGATGGACGGTCCCGACGGTGTCTGCAGGGTGCTGCGGCAGGTGTCCATGAGGCTTTCACTGCCATTGTTGGTACGCAGGCGCCATTTCACGTCGAGCAACCCATACTGGCCGGGAATCGAATCAAAGCGCTGCACCTCCAGCCGCACCGATACCCTGCGTTGCGGATTGTTGTTGATCATCTGGTCGGTCAGGGCACTGCGCAACTCGTCCACCAGGCTGGCCCCCCACCATTCGGTTTCGAGGATCGCCATGCCGGTATTGCCCTCGCGCACGACGATCTGCGGGCGATCGACCTGGGGCGGTACGGTGAGCATTTCAATCTGGATACCGGCGGTACTGCGTGAATTGACCACCGGCTGGGCCGGGGTCAGGGTGTGAAACTGGATCGGATCGCTGCGACAGGCAGCGAGTAACGACAACGCCGCGACCAACGTGATTTTCAGCGGAAAAGCCATGAATGTTGCTCCTGTGGTCATTTGCTCGGCGGCCCTTGCATATCCATCGGCGCGGCATTATCCGGGCGTCCACGAATCAGCGATTCCGGATGCCGGCCAAGGTAATCCGCCAGGTCACGCAGCGAGCGCGAGGTGCGTCCGAGTTCGTCCAGGGTTTGTCCGAGTTTTTCCCGCTGCGGCGAGTCTTCGGCCAGAGTCGAGTTGGCCGATTGCAGGGTCTTGCTCACATCGGTCAAGGTGGTTGACACGCCAGGCAGGGTCTTGGCATTGAATTGCACCAGGCCTTTGCGCAGTTCGACGAGGTTGCTGTCCAGATTGGCAGCAATGCGCTCGACCGGCAGCTGGTTGATCTTGTTGACCATGGCTTCGAGTTTTTCCTGCAATTGTTCGAGGCTGCCTGGAACGGTCGGAATGCTGACTGGACGGGCGCTTTGATCAAATACGACTTTTTCCGCCTTAGGGTAGAAGTCCAGGGAAATGTACAGCTGGCCGGTCAGCAGGTTGCCGGTGCGAGCCTGGGCGCGCAGGCCGTTGTCGATAAAGGTACCGATTACGCGTACGGCGGCGGCTTCATCCTTGGGATCGTGATTGAGAGTCTGGAGCATCTTCGTGTGCGCTCGGCCCAGGCGCTGCGGATAAATCATGATGCCGACGTTGACCGGGAAGGTGCGTTTTTTCGCGTCGAAATCCAGATTGACCGACACCACCTTGCCGATTTCGATGCCGAGGAATTCCACCGGGGCATCGACCTTGAGGCCGCGCAAGGCCTGGTCGAAACGCAAGGTCATGAATTGTCCCTTGCCACTGGGCGGGGCGAGGGCCGTTTGCTGGTCCTGGAACAGTTCGTAGGCATATTCCTCCGGGGCCGGTTTGTCGTCGGGGCTGTATTCCGGCGCACGGAACGCAACGCCGCCCACCAGCAAGGACGACAGGGACTCGGTCTTGACCGCAAAACCATTGGCGCCGACGCTCACGTCAACACCGCTGGCGTTCCAGAATCGGGTGTTCTCGGTGACGTACTTGTCGTTGGGTGCGTGGATGAACAGTTCGATGTTCACCCCCTTGCCATCGGGGTCCAGCGCGTAGGCCACGACCTGGCCGACCGGAATCTTGCGGTAGTAGACCGGCGAGCCGATATCCAGTGAACCGAGGTCCTGGGTATGCAAGGTGAAGCGTTTGCCCGGTTCGCCATAGGTGATGGCAGGCGGGTTTTCCAGGCCTTCGAAGTTCTTCGCGCGGGCATTGTCCTGGCCGATATCGGCGCCGATGTAATCCCCTGACAACAGGGTATCGATTCCCGAAACCCCGCCAGCGCCGATCCTCGGCCGGACCACCCAGAACTGCGAGTCCTTGCGGGTAAAGCTTTCAGCCTGTTTCACCAGCTTGATCGTCGCATCGACGCTCTTCTGGTCGTTGCTCAACGCCACGTCCGACACATGGCCGATCACTACGTTGCGGTATTTCACCTCGGTCTTGTTGGCGGTCAGGCCGCTGCCGGTCTTGAACTTGACGGTAATGGTCGGCCCTTCCTGCAAGATGCTGTGGACCACCAGCGATATCCCTACCAGCACCGCGACAATCGGCACGATCCACACCATCGAAAAGCTGAAACGGCGGGTCTTGATCGGAGCCTGCCCCGGGACCAGCGGCCCGTCAGTGGCTTGTGACTTCATCCGTGACCTCCTCATTTTGTGGTTGTTGCCGCTCTTTATCCCAGATCAGTCGCGGATCGAAACTCATCGCCGCGAGCATGGTGAACACCACCACCAGACCAAAGAACAGGATGCCCGGGCGCGGTTCGATATCGGCCAGGGCCTGGAATTTCACCAGCGAGGCCACCAGGGCGACCACGATGACGTCCAGCATCGACCAATAACCGATAAGTTCGACGAACCGATACATTTGCGAGCGCTGCCTGAGCGCCCATTGACTGTCGCGTTGAACGGTCACCAGCAGCAGCGTCAGGGCGACGAACTTGACGCCCGGTACCGCAATACTGGCGATGAAAATGATCAGGGCAATGTCCCAGGCGCCGTGCTGCCAGAACTCGATCACGCCGCTCATGATCGTGCTGTCGGCACCGTCGCCGACCATCTTGGTGTTCATCACCGGCAACAGGTTGGCCGGCACATAAAACACCAGGGCGGTGATCATGTAAGCCCAGGTTCGGGTCAGTGAGTTGGTTTTACGCCGATGCAGAGGGGCACCGCAGCGCTCGCATTCGTGGGGATCACCGGTCATGTCGCAGGCCAGGCCGCAGCTGTGGCACAGGCACAGGTTGAGGTCGCGGGCAAAGGGAGGCATGGTCATACGAGGTCCCACAGTTCACGAATATCGCGACCGGCAATGCGGATCATCATCAGGCTGAGGACGGCCAGGGCGAACAGACCGATGCCGGGCAGCACATCCAGCAACCCGGCGAGCTTGATCACCGCAACCATCGCGCCCAGCAGGCAGACCTCCAGCATGCTCCAGGGCCGCAGGGTTTCCAGCCAGCGCATGCAGAAGCTGAAACCCGGCGCGCGCTGGTGCCTGAGGGCGAAGCCCAGCACCCAGATCAGCAGCAACAACTGAAAGATCGGTGCGATGATCATGGCGATCGCCGCCACCAGGGCAATGAAGGTGATGGGCCCCAGGCTCAGCGCCACCACCGAATCCCAAAGCGTTGCACTGTTTTTCAGGCCTTTGAGGCTGATGCTCATGACCGGATAGAAGTTGGCAAAAATCCACAGCATCAACGCGGCGAAAGTCAACGCCAGGCGTTGCTCCACGGTCAGGCCGTTATAACGCTGAAGCACGCCGCCGCAGCGGGTGCACAGGGTTTTCTGGTGTTTGGCGAGCGTCACTTTTTCGTACACGCTGTCGCAGTGCTCGCAGATGATCAGCTGATCAGTAATTGCCATGGGCCAGGCTCAACAGGAGGCAGGAAATTCAGAGCACCCCCTCAATATAGAAGTGACTCGCAATTGAGCAAATCGAAAGGCTAAACAGAGAGATGGGGAAGGACGTATCGTTGATACCCTGTAGGAGCTGCCGCAGGCTGCGATCTTTTGATTTTGCTTTCAAAAAAACAAGATCAAAAGATCGCAGCCTGCGGCAGCTCCTACAGGGGCGGTTAGCCGAGGAGTTCGCGCATGCGGTACCAGAGCATGCCCAGGGCCAGCAGCGGCGAACGCAGGGCGCGGCCACCAGGAAAGGTCATGTGCGGCACGGCACTGAATACGTCGAAGCCTTTGCTGTGACCGGCATGGATCGCTTCGCCCAACAATTTCGCGCACCAGTGGGTCACGTTGACGCCATGACCGGAGTAACCCTGGGCGTAGAACACGTTCGGGTATTGGCTCAGGCGCCCGACCTGGGGGAAGCGATTGGCGGTGATGCCGATCTTGCCACCCCATTGGTAGTCGATGCGCACATTCGCCAGTTGCGGGAACACCTTGAGCATCTGCGGGCGCATGTAGGCGCTGATATCCGCCGGATCACGCCCGGAATAATGGCAGGCTCCGCCGAACAGCAGGCGCCGGTCCGCCGAGAGTCGGTAGTAATCCAGGCCGACTTTCTGGTCGCACAGCGCCAGGTTGTGCGGGATCAACTGTGCGGCAAGCTCCGCCGACAAGGGTTCGGTGGCGATGATGTAGCTGCCCGCCGGGAGCACTTTTCCGCTGAGTTTCGGTTCAAGTTCTTCCAGATGCGCATTGCAGCCCAGGACCAGACTGCTGGCGCGTACCGTGCCACCTGCACAACGAATTTGAACAGTACTGCCATGGATCAACTCCAGTACCGGGCTTTGCTCGAAAATCCGCACACCAAGGGATAACGCGAGTTTCGCTTCGCCAAGCACCAGATTCAGCGGGTGCAGGTGCCCCGAACCCATGTCGACCAGGCCGCCGGCATACACGCCGGAATTCACCACCTGCTCACGGATCTGCGCAGATTCGACCAGACGGGTTTCATGGGCGTAACCGAATTCCTTGAGCGCAGCGTGTTCAGCCTGCAAGCCGGCGAACTGCGACGGGGTGTTGGCCAGCTCGCAGAAACCCCAGCGCAAGTCGCAATCGATGCTGTGTTCACGGATTCGATTGCCCACCAGTTGCACCGATTCAGTCCCGGCATGCTCCAGGTAGCGCACACCTTCAACCCCGACATGCTTGGCGAAACCGCTGACGTCATGGCCGATGCCGCGAATCAGCTGCCCGCCGTTGCGCCCGCTGGCACCCCAGCCGATCCGCCGGCCTTCCAGCAGGATCACCGAGAGCCCGCGTTGGGCCAGTTCGATGGCCGTGTTGACGCCGGTAAACCCGCCGCCAATCACGCAGACATCGGCCACCAGGTCTTCGGTCAGCGTGGGGTAGGGCACCATGCCATTGGCCGACGCGGCGTAATAGGAATGGGCATGTTCGTGGGTGTACTGGTTCATTGGTTGGACTTCACTTTGCTCCAGGAACGCGTCATCAAGCGCATGATCGACTGCGGCGGCGTGGTCGAGATGTACAGCTTGTCGAGCACTTCCTGCGGCGGGTAAACCTCAGGGTTGTTGACCAGTTCCGGATCCATGTATTGCTTGGCGGTCGGGTTCGGGTTGGCATAACCGACCGAGGCGCTGACCTTGGCGATCACTTGCGGGTCGAGCAGGTAATTGATGAAGGCGTGGGCTTCTTTCGGGTTGCCGGCGTCCGCCGGGATGGCCAGCAGGTCGAACCACAGGTTCGCGCCTTCCTTGGGAATGGCATAGGCGATGTTCACGTTGTTCTTGGCTTCCTTGGCGCGGTTGGCGGCCTGGAACACGTCACCGGAGTAACCGAACGCCACGCAGATGTCGCCGTTGGCCAGGTCCGAGACATACTTGGAGGAGTGGAAATAGGTGATGTACGGACGGATGCTCAGCAGCTTGGCTTCGGCCTTTTTGAAGTCTTCGGGATTCTCGCTGCGCGGGTCCATGCCCATGTAATTGAGCACCGCGGGGAACACTTCATCCGCCGAGTCCATCATCGATACGCCGCAGGCGCTCAGCTTCTTGATGTTTTCCGGTTCGAACAGCACGGCCCAGGAATCGATGTGGTCAATGCCCAGCACCTGCTTGACCTTGTCGACGTTGTAGCCGATGCCATTGGTACCCCACAGGTACGGCACCGAGTGCGCGTTACCTGGGTCGTTTTTTTCCAGCAGGGCCAGCAGTTTCGGGTCCAGGTTCTTGAAGTTCGGCAGTTGCTCGCGGTCGAGCTTGAGGAACGCGCCGGCCTTCACCTGGCGGGCGAGGAAGTGGTTGGACGGCACGACCACGTCATACCCGGTACGCCCGGCAAGCAGTTTGCCTTCCAGGGTTTCGTTGGAATCGAAAACGTCGTAGATCACCTTGATCCCGGTTTTGGCCTGGAAGTCGGCGAGGGTGGTCTCGCCGATGTAGTCGGTCCAGTTGTAGACACTGACCTGTGGCTGAGCCTGGGCAACGGCGCTGAACAACGCCGCCAGTGCGACCGGGACCATGGATTTCAATAGACGCATAACGATACCTTCTTGGAATTATTGGATTTTGCAGGCGTTGGCGTTCCCCTTGTGGGAGCGGGCTTGCTCGCGAAGGCGTCAGGTCAGTCACCCTTAATGTTGAATGACACACCGCTTTCGCGAGCAAGCCCGCTCCCACAGGGGGACGTGGACTCATGCAGGGAGATGGTTGTCAGACGCTCAGCAACAGGAACTCGCGCTCCCACGAACTGATCACGCGCTTGAAGTTCTCGTGCTCGGCACGCTTGACTGCGACATAGCCACGCACGAACTTGTCGCCCAGGTAGCGGCTCACGGTGTCGCATTCTTCCATCTGCGTCAGCGCGTCTTCGATGGTGATCGGCAACCGCAGGTTGCGCCGCTCATAAGCCCGACCCTGTACCGCGGCGCTCGGTTCAATGCGCTCGACCATGCCCAGGTACCCACACAGCAGGCTGGCGGCGATGGCCAGGTAAGGGTTGGCATCGGCCCCCGGCAAGCGGTTTTCCACGCGCATGGCATCGGGGCTCGAGGTCGGCACGCGCAGGCCGACGGTACGGTTTTCTTCGCCCCATTCGACGTTCACCGGTGCCGAAGTGTCCGGCAGGAAGCGGCGGAACGAGTTGACGTTCGGTGCGAACATCGGCAGCACTTTGGGGATGTACTTCTGCAAGCCACCGATGTGGTGCAGGAACAACTCGCTCATGTTGCCGTCGGCATCGGCAAAGATCGGCTGGCCGGTGGCGATGTCCACCACGCTCTGGTGAATGTGCATGGCGCTGCCCGGCTCATCGCCGACCGGCTTGGCCATGAAGGTCGCCGCGACGTTGTGCTTGAGCGCCGCCTCGCGCATGGTGCGCTTGAACACGGTGATCTGGTCGGCCAGGTCGAGGGCATCGCCATGGCGGAAGTTGATTTCCATCTGCGCCGGGCCGTCTTCGTGGATCAGCGTGTCGAGGTCCAGGCCCTGGAGTTCGCACCAGTCATAGACGTCTTCGAACAGCGGGTCGAATTCGTTGGCGGCGTCGATGGAGAACGACTGGCGACCGCTTTCGGCGCGACCGGATCGGCCCATCGGGGCCTTGAGTGGCAAGTCCGGGTCTTCGCAGCGCTGGGTCAGGTAAAACTCCATTTCCGGCGCGACGATCGGCCGCCAGCCTTTGTCGGTGTACAGCTGCAGGACTTTCTTGAGCACGTTGCGCGGCGACAATTCGATCGGGTTGCCGAACTTGTCAAAGGTGTCGTGAATCACGATGGCGGTCGGCTCGATCGCCCATGGCACCACGTACACCGCATCGGACACCGGCTTGCAGACCATGTCGATATCGGCAGGATCGAGCAGGTCGTAGTAGATGTCGTCGTCGACAAAGTCCCCGGTTACCGTTTGCAACAGCACACTTTCCGGCAGGCGCATGCCTCGCTCATGCAGGAACTTGTTGGTGGGTGCGATTTTGCCGCGTGCAATGCCGGTCAGGTCGCTGACGACGCACTCGACTTCGGTAATCTTGTGATCTTTCAGCCAAGTGAACAGCTGATCGAAAGGGGCATTCATAAAGACCTCGTTATTGGTTTTGTTAACGCGGGAGAAAGTCGATTCATCTGTAGGACGCTTCCCCTGTAGCGCGTTGACGTCTATCTTGGGCGAGGCTTACGGTTCCATCTATCCACTTTTAGCAACACAAAACGCACCAAAAGAGTGCGTAAGGTCACCCATGACAGCTTGCAATTCGTTACAGGTCCAAGCATTCAGTACCGTCGATGTCGCCGAGCAAATCCGCGCCACACCGGGCTGGGTCCAGCATTACCAACAGATGTCGCCGGGACATTTCGCAGGATTGGTGCGCTATCTGGATCTACAGGGCGTGGAGATCTACGAGGAACAGATGAACACCCGGGTCGAGCAGAATTTCAGCGCGCCACAAGGCTCGCTGGCGTTCTGCTTCGACCGCAGCGACAACGCGCTGTACGTGTTGAACGGTGAAAGCCGCAACATCTGGATCACCCCGGAGAACTACCAGGAAATCGCCGTGGTGTTCGGCCCGGACTTCGTCAAGCGCCATGGGCTGGACGTCGCGCGGCTGGAGGGGTTGTTCCTGGCGCCGCTAAACTCGCAGCAGAATGCCTTGTTCAGTCGCTGGCTCAGCGCAACCCTGACCCAGCTGTCGCAGACCTACGACCCGCCCAGCCGCGAAGCCTTGACCCAACAGTTGTTGGAGGACTGTCTGTTCATCCTCGACAACGCCTGCTTGCGCCTCGACCAGGGCGCCCTGCAGCGTCGGGCCGGGGAGCGGGCGATCATGCAGCGGGTAGGGGAATGGGCGGCGGACAGCCCGGAGGAGCAGCTCAACCTGCTGGAGTTGTCCCGGGTCGCCGGGGTTTCGCTGCGCCAGCTGCAACACGCGTTCAAGACCTACACCGGCATGGCGCCGACCCAGTGGCTGCGCCTGCGCCGCCTCAACAGTGCCCGCCGCGAACTGCTCAGCCGCACGCCGACGCAAACCACCGTGGCCGAAGTGGCCATGCACTGGTCGTTCTGGCATTTGGGACGGTTTTCCAGCAGCTATCGCGCGCTGTTCAAGGAACTGCCGAGCGACACCCTCAAGCGTGCATGTGTCGCTCAGGCAAGCGGGCGCGGCCGGCGTTAGAAGGTCGGCGGGGTGATCACCCAGATCACCACGGCATCCACCTCGCCGGGGTTACCGTAGCGGTGCGGCTCCTGGCTGGAGAAACTGAAACTGTCGCCTTCATTGAGCTGGAAGTAGCGCTCGCCGACCCACAACTCGAAGCTGCCCGACAGCAGGTAACCGGCTTCTTCGCCGTCGTGGCTGTAGCTTTGCTGGCTGTAGGTGCCGGGCGGGAAACGCGAGTGGAGCATTTCCAGCTGGCGGTTGACTTGCGGGGTCAACAGCTGATCGACGATGCCGTCTTCGTAATGCACGTTCAGGCGGCTGTGCTTGCGCACGACAATACCGTCGTCTTCAGGATCGGTGATCGCCTCGCTGGCGAAGAACCACTGGATAGTCACGCCGAGACTGCGGGCGATGTTGAACAGCGCCGGGATCGACGGATAGGCGAGGTTGCGTTCCAGCTGGCTGATGTAGCCGGCGGTCAGTTCGCTCTGTTGCGCCAGTTCCGCCAGGGTCATGCCCCGACGTTTGCGCAGGCCGCGGATGCGCGTGCCGAGGAAATGCGGTTCGGCGCTGCCTGATGCGGCCTGGGTCTTGCTGCTGTTGCTCATGGCGAATTCCAAACCGGGTAGAACATGAACCCTTGTAGGAGCTGGCTTGCCAGCGATGGACTCGATAACACCGCGATTATCCGGTAAGCACGCGTTATCGTTCACGACCATCGCTGGCAAGCCAGCTCCTACAAGGGTGTTTCAAAGCCCCGGAGTATAAACAGGCTTAAAGCTCCCACGCGACTTTCAAGCCTTCGTAAATCGCTTCTTCGGCGGTACGCGGCGCCAGGCAGTCGCCGATGCGGCGAAATTCCACCAGGCCTTGCAACTCTGCACCCAGGGTATCCACCGGTTGATGGCCCTGACACAGCACCAGCGTGTCGATATTTTCCAGCAACATCGGCTCGCCGCTGGCGGTGTGTTGCAGGTAGACCGTGTTGTCGTCGCAGCCGTACAACCGGGCGTAGGGGATGATGGGAATGGCGAGCTTGTGCAGCTCGCCAGCCAGTTGATCGCGCACGTACAGCGGCAGGTTCTCCCCGCAATGGGTACCGTTCACCGCCAGTTGCACCTGATGCCCGGCCCGGGTCAGGCGCTCGGCAATGCCGGGGCCGATCCAGTCGCAGCGCCAGTCGACCACCACCACGGAACGGCCGATCTGCACCTCTTCACGCAGCACTTGCCAGGCATCCACCACCTGCAATCCACCGCCGCGTTCGAAGGGCGGCCAATAGGGCTCGGCACCGGTGGCGACGATCACCATGTCCGGTTTTTCCTGCTCCACCAGGGCGCGGTCGACCCGGGTATTGCGCACCACACGCACCCCGGCCAGTTCCATTTCCCGCTGCAGGTTGGTGCTGGCGCCGCCGAACTCGCTACGCCGTGGCAGCAATTGCGCGAGCAACACCTGGCCGCCCAGTTGCGAACTGGCCTCGTACAATGTCACGTCATGCCCGCGCTGGGCGGCGACGGCGGCGGCCTTCATGCCAGCCGGGCCACCGCCGGCGATCATGATGCGTTTGCGTTTTGCAGTCGTTTGGCGCTGACCAAAAATCAGTTCACGGCCGGTTTCCGGGTGCTGGATGCAGGAGATCGGCAAGCCCTTGTGGAAGTGCCCGATGCACGCTTGATTGCAGGCAATGCAGGCGCGCACATCTTCGACGTGGCCGGTGTCGGTCTTGTTGGGCATCTGCGGGTCGCAGATCAGCGCCCGGGTCATGCCGCACACATCGGCCTGGCCCCGGGCCAGAATCAACTCGGCTTCCTGGGGTTGGTTGATGCGCCCGGTGACGAACAAGGGAATGTTCAAGCCAGCCTTGAAGGTGCCGGCCTCCTTGGCCAGGTACGCCGCTTCGATCGCCATCGGCGGCACGATGTGCACCGCACCACCGAGGGATGCCGAAGTACCCGCGACGATGTGCACGTAATCCAGCTGCCCTTGCAGCGATTGTACGGCGGTCAATGATTCGTCTTCGGTCAGCCCTTCAGGATCGCGCTCATCGGCGGAGATGCGCAGCCCGATGATGAATTGCTCATCAGTCGCCGCGCGCACGGCGGCAATGACTTCGCGCAGGAAACGCAAACGCTGTTCCAGCTCACCGTTGTAGCCATCGGTACGGCGGTTGACCCGCGGGTTGATGAATTGCGCCGGCAGGTAACCGTGACTGGCGACCACTTCCACGCCATCGATGCCGGCCTGGTGCAGGCGTCGGGCAGCAGCGGCATAACCGGCGACGATCTCGTCGATCATCGCCTGGTCCAGCGCCCGTGGCATCACCCGGAAACGCTCGTTGGGCACCGCCGACGCGGAGTAGGCCACCGCCAGCAGGCCATCGCTGGACTCCATGATTTCCCGCCCCGGATGGAACACTTGCGACAGCACCACCGTGCCATGGGTATGGCAGGTTTGCGCGAGTTTGCGGTAGCCCTCGATGCATTCATCGTCGGTGGCCATCAGCACATGGGAGGTGTAGCGCGCACTGTCATGCACCCCGGCCACTTGCAGCACGATCAGCCCGGCACCGCCTTCGGCACGCGCCTTGTGATAGGCAATCAGTTGCTCGTTGACCAGGTTGTCGGTGGGCATCGAGGTGTCGTGACCGCTGGACATGATGCGGTTTTTCAGGCGCTTGCCACGGATCTGCAAGGGTTCGAACAGGTGCGCGAAGGCAGGGGACGGGCTCGGCATGGTGCGGTTACTCCGGCGGCTGACCTGTAGGAGCAAGCTTGCTCGCGATGGACGTTAACGATGACGCGTGTTGTCTGGATAAACGCATCGCCCTCAAGTCCATCGCGAGCAAGCTCGCTCCTACAGAGGCATCAGGTTTTCGTTGTTGTTGTTTGGTCTATAGAAATTTACCTTCAGTAAAAAATCAACTTGTTTTTTTACTGGGCCTTGAGTAGTTTCGTCTCGAGCCCGCTCCTGGGGCGACCCTCACCAACAATAAAAAAGGGCCATGCCGACCTGCAGTCGCCTGGCACCTGCACGAGGAACCACTGATGAAATCGAATACGCTCAAGCACGGTTTTTATCCCTTGGCGTTGACCTTGGCCATGGGCCTGGGCAGCGCACAGGCAGCATCGGAGATGGTGGTGGTCGGTTACGGCGGCGCCGGACAAAAAGCCCAGGACGTGGCGTTCTTCCAGCCTTTTGCCGCCGTGGATCAGAGCAAGGTGATCCAGAGTGAATACAACGGCGAGATGGCGAAAATCAAAGTCATGGTCGACACCGGCAACGTCGACTGGGACGTGGTGCAGATCGAAGGCCCGGACCTGATGCGCGGTTGCGAGGAAGGCATGTACGAGCGGCTGGACTGGACCCGTCTAGGCCACGCCGACCAGTTGATCCCCGAGGCGGCGCAGGAATGCGGTTCCGCCGCGCTGGTGTGGAGCGTGGCCATTGCCTACGACACCGACAAACTGGCCCAGGCCCCGACCTCCTGGGCAGACTTCTGGGACGTGAAGAAAACCCCCGGCAAGCGTGGGCTGCGTAAACGCGCGGTGTACAACCTGGAGTTCGCCTTGCTGGCGGACGGGGTCAAGGTTGATGACGTCTACAAGGTGCTTGGCACCCCGCAGGGCGTGGACCGGGCATTCGCCAAACTCACTGAGCTCAAGCCTTACATCCAGTGGTGGGAGGCGGGCGCGCAACCGCCGCAATGGCTGACCGCTGGCGATGTGGTGATGACCTCGACCTACAGCGGGCGCATAGCCGACGCCGCGCAGAAAGGTAGCCACCTGGGTCTGGTCTGGCCCGGCAGCCTGTACGGCATGGACTACTGGGCGATCATCAAGGGCTCCCGGCACGTCGACCAGGCCAAGCGCTTCATCGCCTTCGCCAACCAGCCGGATGCCCAGGTGAAATACGTCGAGCAGATCCCCTACGGCCCGACCAACATCCAGGCCGCCGCGCGGCTCGATGACAAACTGGCGCAGTGGGTGCCCACGGCGCCGCAGAACCTCAAGGGCGCGTTGTCGATGAACGTCGAATTCTGGGTCGACCATGGCGAAGAACTGGAAGAGCGCTTCAACGCCTGGGCCAGCAAATAAGTCGTGAGGATGGCTGGACGTGTCGAAGCGTCCAGTCTTACTGTCTGCCCAGCCGAACTGCCTGGAGAACCCGCCCGATGAACAACATCGCCACACCCCTGACCGCTCCTGAGCGCAGCGCTACCGAACAGCGCCTGCGCGAAGAACTGGCGGCCTGTTATCGCCTGATTGCGCATTTTCGCATGACCGACCTGATCTTCACCCACATCTCGGTGCGTATTCCGGGACCTGAGCATCACTTCCTGATCAATCCCTACGGGCTGATGTTCGACGAAATCACCGCGTCCAACCTGGTCAAGATCGACCTCGATGGCCGCGCCGTCGAGCCGTCGCCGTACCCGGTGAACCCGGCCGGGTTCGTGATCCACAGCGCCATTCACGGCGCCCGGGAAGATGCGCAGTGCGTGCTGCACACCCACACCAAGTCCGGTTGTGCGGTGGCGGCGCTCAAGTGCGGGTTGTTGCCGGTGAACCAGATTTCCATGGAGTTCTATGGCCGGGTTGCCTACCACGACTACGAAGGCGTGGCGCTGGACATGAGTGAGCAGCAACGGTTGGTGGCGGACATGGGCGACAAGCCGGTATTGATGCTGCGTAACCATGGCCTGCTGACCGTGGGCGAAACCGTCAGCCAGGCATTTTTGCGCATGTATTACCTGGAAAAGGCCTGCGAAATCCAGCTGGCGGCGCAGGCGGCTGGCGAGGTGGTGTTGCCGCCGGCAGAGGTTTGTGCGCATACCGAGCGGCAGTTCAATGATCCGGGGCGGCCGCTTGAGGAGGGGGAGTTGAGCGATCCGGATGCGATGCAATTGGCTTGGGCGGCGTTGTTGAGGTTGCTGGAGCGGGTGGCGCCGGGGTATCGGGATTGATCTGAATGCTCGGTTGTACGGGCTGGCCTCATCGCTGGCAAGCCAGCTCCTACAGGGGTAATGGGTGTACGCAGAATCCGTGACCAACGCGTAACCTGTAGGAGCTGGCTTGCCAGCGATGGCGGCGGACTGCCAACTTCACAACCCTGGCCTGGCCCCAAGGCACGCGTGTTTCAACCCTTGATTGTCTTGCGGCAACGAAAATGTAGCGGTCAGTGGTTTCCCGCCTGTTTTCGCCGGGGCCAACGCAAGTTTCAGCGGTTGACCCCGCGAAGCATCACTCAGCCAATACTCCAGCTCTGGCGCTGGCATGTCCGTACTGATCGAAAACATGTTACCCACCTGGAAAGCCCCGCCAGCGGTCCAGCTGCCGGAAACCCGATGCTCTACGCTGGGACGTGTTCCCGTGGTGATCTGCAGGGGCCCATCGGCGGTTGCATCGGGACCTTCAAAGGGATCGCTGTCAAAACCCAGGGATGCCGGTGCGATCTGCAGGGTCAAGCGGGCTGTTTGGGAACAACTGATCTGCAACGTGGCATTGACGCGATAATCCCCATAGGCACCGTCCCCGAAGGTCCGTGCGGTGAGCAGGGCATTCTCGGCGAAGGGTTGTTCCAGCAACCACACCGGATGCGCCGGTTGGATCACCTCGATCCCGGCCGCGGCGAAGGGTGACAGGCACAGGGCAGCCAATGCGGTATTGCGAAGTGAGCAAATCATGAAGGTGTATTAAATGGCGAGGCGGACGGTGAGGGTAATACGCAATCTGATGTAGGAGCCAGGCTTGCCTGCGAAGAACGATTACACGATGTGGCAGCCAAACCGCCTCTTGCTGTACAGTCGTTCAACGATGGACAAACCAGGAGCGTCGCCCATGAACCAGGAAGCCCGTTTTTCTCGCATGGAACCGGAGTTGCGCAAAGCCAACCTGATCGAGGCGACGCTGGTGTGCCTCAAGCGCCATGGCTTCCAGGGCGCGTCGATCCGCAAGATTTCCGCCGAGGCGGGTGTGTCGGTGGGGCTGATCAGCCATCACTATTCGGGCAAGGACGAACTGGTGGCCGAGGCCTACATGGCGATCACCGGGCGCGTCATGACCCTGCTGCGCGATGCCATGGAGCAAGCGGCCCCCAATGCCCGCGAGCGCCTGTCGGCGTTTTTCCGCGGTTCGTTCTCCGCCGAATTGCTCGACCCGCAGCTGATTGACGCCTGGCTCGCCTTCTGGGGCGCGGTGAAAACCGCCGAGGCGATCAATCAGGCCCACGATCATTCCTATGGCGAGTACCGCGCGATCCTGGGCAAGGTGCTCAGGGAATTGGCGCAGGAGGAGGGCTGGGAGAATTTCGATGCCGATCTGGCCGCGATCAGCCTCAGCGCACTGCTCGATGGCCTGTGGCTGGAGTCCGGGCTCAACCCCGGGACCTTTACCCCCGAGCAGGGCATGCAGATTTGCGAGGCCTGGGTCGATGGTTTGCAGGCCGGCGGCCGCCA
This sequence comes from Pseudomonas sp. YuFO20, assembly GCF_035064975.1. Classification (NCBI taxonomy): domain Bacteria; kingdom Pseudomonadati; phylum Pseudomonadota; class Gammaproteobacteria; order Pseudomonadales; family Pseudomonadaceae; genus Pseudomonas; species Pseudomonas sp. YuFO20. The sequence continues at coordinate 68,452 of NZ_JAXDEO010000014.1, read as the reverse complement.
GCGTTTTTGCGTGCAGACGAGCAGCTGTTGATCACCCGTTCAGCAGTGGCTACTCTCTGCCGCTGATGCAGTCCCCCTAATAAGAAACAAGCAGGACACCCAGCAATGACTCCTCGGGTACTGATCGTCGATGACGATCCGCTGATTCGCGAACTGTTGCACGCCTACCTGTCCCAGGAAGGCTACGACGTGCATTGCGCCGCCACGGCGGAACTGGCCGAAACCTTCCTGGCCAGCCAGGCCGTCGACCTGGTCATGCTCGATATCCGCCTGCCGGGCAAGGACGGCCTGACCCTGACCCGCGAACTGCGGGTGCGCTCGGAAGTCGGGATCATCCTGATCACCGGTCGCAACGACGAAATTGACCGCATCGTCGGCCTCGAATGCGGCGCTGACGACTACGTGATCAAGCCCCTCAACCCGCGGGAACTGGTGTCCCGGGCAAAAAACCTGATTCGCCGGGTCCGCCATGCGCAAACGCCACAGCCGGTCGCCGCCGTCGCCAAACCGGTCAAGCAGTTCGCCGGCTGGGCACTGGACACCGACCGCCGACGCCTGATCGACCCGGCCGGCTGCGAGACCTTGCTGACCCACGGCGAATACCAGTTGCTCAGCGTGTTCTTGCGCAACAGCGGCCACACCCTCAGCCGCGACCAGTTGATGGACCAGATCCGCAACCGAGAATGGGTGCCCAACGACCGCTCGATCGACGTGCTGGTCGGGCGCCTGCGCCGCAAGTTGCACGACGATCCCGCCGAACCGCAGCTGATCATCACCATCCACGGCGCCGGGTACCTGTTCACTGCCAGCCTGGCGGCGTGACGGCAGTGAGGCGCTGGCTCTGGGTAGTGCTGGTGTTGTCGGCGGGCACGGTGCAGGCCGCGGAAAAAATCCGCTACTGCGATTACCCGGTGTATCCGCCGATTTCCTGGAGCGACGGCAAGCAGGTCCGCGGCCTGGCGCCGAGCGTGGTCAAGCAGTTGTTCGGCCAACTCGGCTACGAGGTCGAGGTCGTGGTGTTGGGCAACTGGAAGCGCTGCCTGCTGGACGCCGCCGAAGGCCGGGTCGATGTGGTGCTGGCCTACAGCACCGCGCAACGGGAACAGAGCATGCTGTTTTCCAGCGTACCGGTGCTGCGCGAAGAAGTGGCGTTGTTCATCAATCGCCAGCATCCGGTGAAGTTCGAACACCTGCAGGACCTGGCCCATTACCGTGGCGGCCTGCTGTTCGGTGAAAGCTACGGCTTGGCGTTCGATCGCATGGTCGCGCAGCACAACAACATCGAATGGGTCGCCAGCAGCCGGCAGAACTTCGGCAAGCTGATTCGCGGGCGCATCGATTTCATCACCCAGGAGCGCCGCACCGGCGAGCTGTACGTGGAAAACCTGCCCGGCGCCGAGGATATCGTCGCCTTGCCCAAGGCCCTGAGCGTGGACTACCTGCGGGTCGCCGTTTCCCGCCGCTCGCCACTGGCCGCACAGATGCCGCAGATCGATGCGCAGTTGCAGCGCATGGTCGATGCCGGTGATGTCGAGCGCCTGCTCAATGAAAGCGAAGTCACCTACCGCGACATGATCAATCTGCCGGCAGACGCGCAATGATTCGCGCGCGTCCGGGCGGACTGTTGCGGCGCCTGCTGCTGTTCATTCTGCTGTTCAGCCTGTGTTTTACCGTGCTGGCCAGCAGCGTGCAGCTGTACATCGAGTATCGCCGGGAAATGCGCGAGATCGACTCGCGCATGGAGCTGATCCGCGCCGGTTACCTGGCCAGCCTGGAGCGCAGCCTCTGGGATCTGGACGAGGAGCAGTTGAAGGTGCAGTTGCGCGGTCTGGTGGATTTCTCCGACGTCGCCAGGGTGCATTTGACCGGTGCCGATTTCGACCTGGTGCAAGGCAACCCCGCGCCTGCAGGGCCGTTGCGTATCGAGCGTTTTGCCCTGGATTACCAACCGCCTTCCGGCCCGTTGCGTCATCTCGGCGAACTGCAGGTCAGCACCGATTTGGGGGCGGTGTATCAACGCCTGTACGCCACCGGCCTGACCAACCTGTTGTGGATGGCGGTGTTTTTCTGCGGCCTGTCGGTGGCGCTGTCGGGCCTGTTCTATCGGCTGGTGACCCGCCACCTGAAAGTCATGGCCGAATTTGCCCGGCGCATTGCCGCCGGGCAATGGCACGAGCCGTTGCGCCTGGACAAGCGGCGCAGCGCGCAGAACGACGAGATCGACACCGTGGCCCATGCCCTCGACGACATGCGCAGGGCTATCCTCAGTGACATCGACCGCCGGGAAACCGACCGCCTGGCCCTGCAGGACAACCGCGATGAATTGCTACGAATGGTCGAGCGCCGCACCGCCAGCCTGATGCGCGCCAAGGACGAAGCCGAAGCGGCCAACCTCGCCAAGTCGCGGTTCCTGGCGACCATGAGCCACGAACTGCGCACGCCGCTCAACGGCATCCTGGGCATGGCCGAATTATTGCGTGGTGCCCGTCTCGAACCGCAGGACGGCAAGCGCCTGGATGCGCTGCACAAGGCTGGCGAGGGGCTGCTGACCATCCTCAACGAAGTGCTGTATTTCGCCAAGCTGGAGGAGGGGACCAGCCTGCCTGAACCGGTGAATTTCTCCATTCGCCAATTGCTCGACGAAGTCCTCACGCTGCTCGAACCCAAGGCGCTGGACAACGACACGGTCCTCAATTGCCGGGTCGATCAACGGGTCGCCGAACATCACCACGGCGCCGAGCAATACTTGCGGCAAGTGTTGAGCAACCTGTTGGCCAACGCGATCAAGTTCACTGAAGGCGGCGACGTCAGTGTCGAAGTGGCGTTGCTTGCGCCCGGACAACGCCTGCGGGTGAGTGTCACGGACAACGGCATTGGCATTGCCCCGGCGATGCAGGCGAAGATCTTCGAACGCTTCACCCAGGCCAGCGAAGAAGTCGCCCAGCGTTATGGGGGTACTGGATTGGGCCTGGCCATCTGTAAACATCTGGTTGAAAAGATCGGCGGCAACATCGGCGTCAGCAGCGAAGTCGGGCGCGGCAGTTGTTTCTGGTTCGAAGTGACGCTGCAGCCGGCGATCGCTGCTGTGAGTCCGGCGCCGACTCAGTTGGCGGGCCCGGCGCTGGACATCCTGGTGGTCGAGGACGTGGCGCTCAACCGCGAAGTCGCCGAGGGCCTGCTGCGACGGGACGGGCATCGAGTCTGGCTGGCTATCGATGCTGAACAGGCTTTGGTGCAATGCGCGGCGCGGACGTTCGACCTGATTTTGCTGGATGTGCACCTGCCGGGGATGAGTGGCGTCCAGTTGTGCCAACAGATCCGTAGCGACGACGGACCGAACCGGCAAACACGTATCTTTGCCCTGACCGCCAGCGTGCAACCGGCGCTGGTGCGCGGTTACCTGGATGCCGGCATGGATGGCATCCTGGCCAAACCCTTGAAGCTGGAAAACCTGCGACAGGTGCTGGCGGGGCAGGCCACTCCCGCCCCGTCGCCGGTAGACGATGAAGCGATGGACTGGCCCTTGCTGCAAACCCATCGCACCTTGCTCGGCGAACAGAAAGTACAGGGCCTGCTGGCCGTGCTGCGCGATTCGATCCTGCAACACCGTGAGGCACTGGGCGAAGCCATCGAAGCCGACGATTGCACCGAAGTTGCACAGCTTGCCCACCGTTTGGCCGGCAGCAGCGATTCCCTGGGGTTTCGGGCATTTGCCTCGGTATTACGCACATTGGAAGAGGCGGCGCTGGGCAATGATGAACCGACGATTCGAGCGCTGGTGCCCGCCGTCGAAGTACAACTGCAACGTTCACTGCATACCCTCAAAGGCCTGTTGCAGAGTTGACGTACATTTTTGTTACGACTTTCTACAACTTCGATCTTTACGTACAACGCGACCTTACATGGCTTTCCAATAATCGACGCAACCGCCGCAGCGCGGTCTTCGAAGCTTATTGGAGATAATAATAATGAATTGCCGTAAAGCTCCTTCCTCCCTGCGCCGTGACGAGCTGTCATGCGCTGTCCGTACCACCGACTCGAGGTGCCGGGCATGAGCGAATCCACTGATCGTAAAGGCATCCAACTGACCCGTGCCCTGAAAAGCCGGCACATTTTCATGCTGTCCCTGGGCGGCGTGATCGGCACCGGGCTGTTCATGGGTTCCGGGGTGACCATCAACCAGGGCGGGCCGGTGGGAGCGATCCTGGCGTACCTGGTTGCCGGTTTCCTGATGTACCTGGTGATGGTCTGCCTGGGCGAACTGTCGGTGCAGATGCCGGTGTCCGGTTCGTTCCAGACCCACGCCACCAAATTCATCGGCCCGGCCACCGGCTTCATGATTGGCTGGGTGTACTGGATGAGCTGGGCCACCACCGTTGGCCTGGAGTTCACCGCTGCCGGGATGCTGATGACCCGCTGGTTCCCGGCGGTGCCGATCTGGTACTGGTCGGCGCTGTTCGTGGTGGTGCTGTTCGGTATCAATGCCCTGGCGACCCGTGCCTTCGGTGAAGCGGAATACTGGTTCTCCGGGATCAAGGTCGCGGCGATTCTCGGGTTCATCGTGGTCGGCGTGCTGGTGATCTTCGGTGTGATGCCGCTGAGCAGTGGCGCACCGGCGCCGATGGCAACCAATCTGATCGGCGATTCGCTGTTCCCCAACGGCCTGTCTGCGGTGTTCGCGGTGATGATGACCGTGGTCTACGCCTTCCAGGGCTGCGAGATCATGGGTGTGGCGGCGGGTGAAACCGATCAGCCGGAAAAAAGCATTCCCCGTGCAGTGCGCAACGTGGTGTTCCGTGTACTGATCTTTTACGTGCTGGCTATTATCGTCTTGTCGGCGATCGTGCCGTGGCAGCAGGCGGGGCTGATGGAAAGCCCATTCGTGCAGGTGTTCGACATGGTCGGCATTCCCTACGCCGCCGACCTGATGAACTTCGTGATCCTCACGGCGATCCTGTCGGTGGGCAACTCCGGCCTGTATGCCTCGACGCGCATCCTGTGGGCCATGTCGAAAACCGGCATGGCGCCGAAAAGTCTTTCGCCACTAAGCAAGCGCGGCGTGCCGTTGCGCGCCTTGAGCATCACCCTGTGCTTTGCGCTGGTGTCGCTGATGACCAGTTTCGTCGCCGCCGACACCTTGTTCATGGTGCTGATGGCGGTGAGCGGGATGTCGGGCACCGTGACCTGGATTGTCATCGCACTGGCGCAGTACAAGTTCCGCAAGGCCTACCTGCGTGACGGCGGCCAACTCAGCGACCTGAAGTACCGCGCACCGTGGTTCCCGGTATTGCCGCTGATGTGCATCACGCTGTGCTGCTCGCTGTTCGTGTTCCTGGCACTGGATGAAACCCAGCGACCGTCGCTGTATTGGGGCTTTGGATTCATTGCGCTGTGTTATGGCGCGTACTTCCTGATCCATCGCAAGCGCGGGGCGGTGCTGGCGCCGAGCCTGCCGAGCGTTTAACCCGTTAACCCTGTGGGAGCGAGCTTGCTCGCGATGGCGGCATCAAGTTCAACATCATTGTTGACTGATCCACCGCTATCGCGCCCAAGCTCGCTCCCACCGTTGTCTTGAATCGATCGGCCATTGATCGGAACTGTCAGATCTGACAGTAGCCAGCCCGAGACCTCCGTTCCCTAATGAGGCGCAACTCGCAACTCGCAACTCGCAGCTCTGCGATTTGCGTTTCCCATCAGCCAGGAAGGAGCTTCTCCCATGTCCAGCAATTTGATCCTTAATGGAGACTTTGAAACCGGAGACTTTCAGCATTGGACTGTGACCGAGTCCGATGGAAAAGCAAGGGTGGTGCACTACAACGGTAGTCAAAAAGCCGAAATCAGGTTGGGCTTGAGGCAGACAGTCATGCTCGACACCGGCCGTTTCCCAACCGGTCCAGTGGCATTCAAGCTGTTGTTTCAGGCATCTGTGCCACAACTGCAACCTCAGAAGGCGCCACGGAATCAGCAAGCTGGCCCCTCCATTTTTTGCACGCTATTTGGATGGGGCCCCTCTTCACCGTTTCCTTACATAGTCCCCGTCCCCTTTTTTTTGGACAGCCCGCAAACAATATATGAGTACAAGCACACCATGAAGCCAGGTGTAGAGGAGGTGCAGTTGATCATTGCATTTCCATCTTCAACAGGTCCCGCAGCAGTGGGACCGATTTACCTCGACAAAGTGACATACACAGAGTCTGCGGCGAATTAACCCGCGGGCGAATCATTTTTGTGGGAGCAGGTTTTGCTCCCACAGTTGTTTAGGGGTGGTCGGAAAATCGGCGGTTTACCGCCTGTCACCAGTTGTTCGAAGTTGTAACAACCACTTCGATCAATCCTCTCGTTTTTTAAAAAAATCTAATTAAATCAACTAGCTAGCGCGATTATTCGTTTGTTACAGCCCATTTCCCTGCCGATTGCCGCCTTACTGAACACTCGTTTAGTATGGCCTCAAGTCGCATCACCTCAGACCAATCACAATAATTCGAGGACTCGCATGACTACTCATGATTCGCTGCTCAGTCAGGTCGAAGCCGGCGTCGCCTGGATCACCCTCAATCGCACCGCCCAGCGCAATGCGCTGGACATTCCGACCTTGAAAAACCTGCACGCCTTGCTCGACACCTTCAACGCCGATCCGGCGGTGCGCGTGGTGGTCTTGACCGGCAGCGGTCGCAGCTTCTGCGCCGGCGCCGACCTGGCGGAATGGGCCGAAGCCGAAGCCCGTGGCGCCCTGGAAACCTACGGCTGGACCGAAACCGCCCACGCCCTGATGACCCGCCTGCACAGCCTGGAAAAACCGACCATCGCCGCCATCAACGGCACCGCCGTCGGCGCGGGGATGGACCTGACCCTGTGCTGCGACCTGCGCATTGCCGGGCAATCGGCACGCTTCAAGGCCGGCTACACCAGCATGGCGTACTCGCCCGACGCCGGCGCCAGTTGGCACCTGCCACGGCTGATCGGCACCGAACAAGCCAAGCGACTGCTGTTCCTCGACGAGTTGTGGGGTGCCGACCGCGCCCTGGCCGCCGGGCTGGTCGGTGAAGTCTGCGCCGACGAGCAGCTGAAGAGCGTCGCCGGCGAACTCGCCGCACGCCTGGCCGCCGGGCCGACCTTTGCTTTCGCCCAGACCAAACTGCTCATGCGCGAAGGCGCCGAGCGCAGCTTGCCCGCGCAACTGCAAGCGGAACTGGCCGCCGGCCTGCTTTGTGGGCGCAGTGAAGACGGCAACGAAGCCCTGCGCGCCGCCACGGAAAAACGCCCGGCACGTTTTATCGGTCGCTAAATCTCGGCAAACCTCTCATTGCACACGAACAACAGGTAGCAGCATGAATTTCCAACTGACCCAAGAACAAGAAATGTTGGTGGACTCGGTACGCAGCTTCGTCGAGAAGGAACTGCTGCCCTATGAAACCGAGGTCGACCGCGCCGACGAAGTCTCCCCGCAGCTGGCGGCGCAGATCCGCGGCAAGGCGATCGCTGCCGGTTTCTATGCCTTCAACATGCCGGAGGAGGTGGGCGGTGGTGGCCTGGACTACCTGTCCCAGGCACTGATCGAACGTGAGCTTTCCAAGGTTTCCTGGGCGCTGCACGTTTTCGTTGCGCGGCCGTCGAAAATCCTCATGGCCTGCACCGGCGAGCAGATCAACGACTACCTGTTGCCGTGTATCCAGGGCGAGAAAATCGACTGCTTCGCGCTGACCGAACCGGGCGCCGGCTCCGACGCCAACGCGATCAAGACCCGCGCTGTGCGTGAGGGCGACGACTTCGTGCTCAACGGCAGCAAGCACTTCATCAGCCACGCCGGCCACGCCGATTTCGCCATTGTCTTCGCCGTCACCGACACCTACGAACACAACGGCCGCAAGCGCAACGCCGTGACCTCGTTCCTGGTCGACCGCAACACCCCGGGCATGACCATCCGCCGGGGTCCCAAGTGCGTGAGCAACCGCGGTTACCACACCTTCGAGATGTTCTTCGACGACTGCCGCGTGCCGGCCAATAAAGTGCTGGGCGAAGTCGGCAAGGGTTGGGACGTGGCCAACGCCTGGCTCACCGCCGGCCGGGTCATGGTCGCCGCCAACTGCGTGGGCCAGGCGCAACGGGCGCTGGACGTGTCGCTGCAATGGGCGGCGGATCGCAAACAGTTCGGCCAGGCCATCGGCAACTTCCAGGGCGTGTCGTTCAAGCTGGCCGACATGGCCACGCAGATTCGTGCTGCCGAGCTGCTGACCCTGCACACCGCCTGGAAAATGGACCAGGGCACCATGACCGACGGCGAGGCCGGCATGGCCAAGCTGTTCGCCAGCGAAGTGCTCGGTCGCGCGGCCGACGAGGCGGTGCAGATTTTTGGCGGCATGGGCCTGATGGACGAAAGTCCGGTGGAACGCATCTGGCGTAACGCGCGGATCGAGCGGGTCTGGGAAGGCACCTCGGAAATCCAGCGGCACATCATTTCCCGCGAACTGCTGCGGCCGCTGCTGCGCTGATCGGCCCGGAGAATTCCCATGTCCCAGACCATTCGTGACAACCTCAAGCGCATGCTCGCGCCCCGCCATGTGGCCTTTGTCGGCGGCCGCAGCATGGCCCGCGCGCTCAAACGCTGCGCCGAGGGCGGCTACCCAGGACAGATGTGGCTGGTCAACCCGCAGCACGACAGCCTCGAAGGCGTGCCGTGCGTGCGCAGCGTTGCCGACCTGCCGTGCGGGCCCGACGCGGTGTTCATTGCGACCAACCGTGACCTGACCTTGACCTGCGTCGCGGAGCTTGCCGCCATCGGCACCGGCGGCGCGATCTGCTACGCCTCGGGTTTCGCCGAGACCGGCGCCGAAGGCCAGGCCCTGCAACAGCAATTGCTCGAAGCCGCGGGCGACATGGCCTTGCTCGGCCCCAACTGCTACGGCCTGCTCGACTACCTGCACAGCAGCGCGCTGTGGCCGGTGGCCCATGGCGGCAAAGCGGTGGAGAAGGGCGTGGCGGTGCTGACCCAGAGCGGCAACTTCGCCTACAACCTGTCCATGAGCGACCGCTCGCTGCCGGTGGCCTACATGGCCTCGGTGGGCAACCAGGCGCAACTGGGCGTGGCCGAACTGATGGACGTGCTGCTCGACGAGCCGCGTGTCACCGCCATCGGCCTGCACCTGGAAGGCCTGAAGAACGTCCCGGGATTCGCCCGCGCCGCGCACAAGGCGCTGGAGAAAGGTATTCCGATCATTGCGCTGAAAACCGGCGTGTCGCAGATCGGCGCTGAACTGGCCCTCAGTCACACCAGTTCGCTGTCCGGTTCCGATGCGTTGTACGACGCGCTGTTCGATCGCCTCGGGGTGATTCGCGTCAGCGGCCCGGTGAGCTTCGTCGAAACCCTGAAAGCGGCGGCCTGCGGCAACCTGCCGGCGGGTAACAGCCTGATCGCGCTGGCCTGTTCCGGTGGCGATGCTGGTTTGATTGCCGACTACGCGGAACGCAATGAACTGGCTTTGCCCAAGCTCGATGCCGGGCAAGTCGGCGAACTGGCCGAGGTCCTGCCCAGCTACGCCAACCTGGTCAACCCGCTGGATTTCACCACGGCGATCTGGGGCGACGGCGAGGCGCTGAACCGCATGCTCGACAGCGCCCTGCGCACCGAAGCCGATGCGGCGATGCTGGTGCTCGACTATCCGGCGGAGTTTACCGGCGAGCGCAAGGAGTGCGACCTGCTGCTGGACCTGTACTGCAAGGCGCTGGTGCGGCATGGCAAAACCGGATTCGTCACCTCGGCATTCCCGGAACTGTTGCCGGCCCACGCCCGCGAGCAGCTGCATGCCCAAGGTGTGGCGGCATTGCAAGGCGTGGAAGACGGCTTGGCTGCCTGGGGCCGCATCGCCGGTTATCAGCGCAACCGCCAGGCGTTGCTGGCGCTCGGCGAATCGGCCCTGGTGCCGCTGTGTCCGCAGGCGCTGGAAGGCGAAGGCCATCTGCTCAATGAGTGGGACTCGAAACAGGCGTTGCGTGCGTTCGGTCTACCAACTCCCAATGGTGTATTGAGCAACCCGGACAACGCGCTGAACGATGCCCAGGCACTGGGTTATCCGCTGGTATTGAAAGCCGTGAGTGCACAGTTACCGCACAAAACCGAAGCCGGTGCCGTGGCCCTGAACCTCAAGGACAGCGCCGCCCTGAGCGCTGCCCTGGACAACATGCGGGCGAACATTGCCGCGTACGCGCCGGGCGTGCCCTTCGATCAAGTGCTGCTGGAGCCGATGGCCAAGCCACCGCTGGCCGAACTGATCGTCGGCATCAAGCGCGAAAACGATTTTGGCCTGGCGCTGGTGATTGGCGCGGGCGGGATTCTGGTGGAGTTGCTCAAGGACAGTCGCAGCCTGTTGCTGCCGACCACCGACGGCGCGATTCGCCAGGCCTTGCTGAGCCTGCGCAGCGCCCCGTTGCTGCAAGGTTTTCGCGGGCGCGAAGTGGCGGACCTGGACGCACAGGTGGCGGCGATCCGCGCCGTGGCCGACTACGCCTGCGAAAACGCCGCGCAGTTGCTGGAACTCGATGTGAACCCATTGTTGGTCGGCGCCCATGGCACGACCGCGGTCGATGCGTTGATTCGCATCGCTCATGCGTGAGGACCTGAACATGCAAGACAAAACCTTGACCGGTGGCCAGGCGCTGGTGCGTCTGCTGGCCAACTACGGTGTCGATACCGTGTTCGGCATTCCCGGCGTGCACACCCTTGAGCTTTATCGCGGCCTGCCCGGTAGCGGCATTCGCCACGTGCTGACCCGCCATGAACAGGGCGCCAGTTTCATGGCCGACGGCTATGCGCGCGTTAGCGGCAAGCCGGGTGTCTGCTTCGTCATCACCGGCCCCGGCGTGACCAACGCCGCCACCGGTATCGGCCAGGCCTATGCCGACTCGATTCCGATGCTGGTGATTTCCAGCGTCAACCACACCGCCAGCCTCGGCAAGGGCTGGGGCATCCTGCACGAGTGCCAGGACCAGCGCGCCATGACCGCGCCGATCACCGCGTTCTCCGCCGTCGCCTTGACCGCCGAAGACCTGCCGCAATTGATCGCCCGTGCCTATGCGGTGTTCGACAGCGAGCGTCCACGGCCGGTGCATATTTCGGTGCCGCTGGACGTGTTGTCGGCACCCGTGGCGCGAGACTGGAGCAATGACGTGGTGCGTCGTCCGGGGCGTGGCCCGGCGTCCGCCACTGCACTGGATCAAGCCGTGGCCAAGCTCAACGGCGCAAAACGTCCGATGATCATCGCCGGTGGTGGTGCCTTGAATGCGGCGAAAGAACTGAATGAACTCAGCACTCGACTGGCCGCGCCGCTGTTCACCAGCGTTGCCGGCAAGGGCCTGTTGCCACCCGACGCGTCGCTCAATGCCGGTTCGTCCCTGTGCGTAGAGCCGGGCTGGAACTTGATCGCCGAAGCCGACGTGGTGCTGGCGGTCGGCACCGAAATGGCCGATACCGATTACTGGCGCGAGCGCCTGCCGCTCAACGCTGAACTCCTGCGTGTGGATATCGATCCGCGCAAATTCAACGATTTCTACCCCTGTACGGTGGCGTTGCAGGGTGATGCCCAACAAACCCTCAGCGGTTTGCTGGAGCGTCTGCCAAACGATGTACGGGATGCCAGCGCAGCGGTTGCCTCGGTCGCCGCATTGCATGAAGCGGTCAAGGCCAGCCATGGCTCGTTGCAGTCGATTCATCAAGCCATCCTTGATCGCATCGCTGCCGAACTGCCGCAAGACGCCTTCATCAGTACCGACATGACCCAGCTGGCCTACACCGGCAACTACGCCTTCGTCAGCCAGGCCACCCGCAGCTGGTTGCACCCGACCGGTTACGGCACCTTGGGCTACGGCTTGCCGGCCGGTATCGGCGCCAAGTTCGGTGCACCGCAACGGCCAGGCCTGGTGCTGGTGGGCGATGGCGGTTTCCTCTACACCGCGCAGGAACTGGCCACCGCGGTCGAGGAGCTGGATAGCCCGCTGGTGGTGCTGCTGTGGAACAACGACGCCCTGGGGCAGATCCGCGACGACATGCTTGGCCTGGACATCGAGCCGATCGGCGTACTGCCGCGCAATCCGGATTTCGCCGCCCTTGGCCGCGCCTTCGGTTGCACCGTGACCCAGCCGCAGAACCTCGCCGAACTGCAAACCGACCTGCGCCTGGGCTTCAAGCGCAACGGCGTCACCCTGATCGAACTCAAGCACGCCTGCGTTCGCTGACGTTCAACTTTTTAGAGGGAGTAGGGCCATGCGCTTTTCCGATCTGACGCAACGAATCGCCGGTGACGGCGCCGCCGCCTGGGATATTCACTACCGCGCGCTGGCGTTGCGCGAGCAGGGCGAAGACATCCTGCTGCTGTCCGTGGGCGACCCGGATTTCGACACGCCACAACCCATCGTCCAGGGGGCGATCGATAGCCTGCTGGCCGGCAACACCCATTACGCTGATGTACGCGGCAAGCGCGCTTTGCGCGAAGCCATCGCCCGGCGTCATCAAAAGCGCAGCGGCCAGGCCGTTTCGGCCGATGAGGTCACGGTGCTGGCCGGGGCGCAATGCGCGTTGTTCTGCGTCGCCCAATGCGTGCTCAATCCCGGCGATGAAGTGATAGTCGCCGAGCCGATGTACGTCACTTACGAAGCAGTGTTCGGCGCATGCGGCGCCAAGGTCGTGCCGGTGCCGGTGCGTCCCGAGAACGGTTTCCGGGTACTGCCGGAAGACGTCGCCGCCCGCATCACCCCGCGTACCCGTGCACTGGCGCTGAACAGTCCGCACAACCCGTCGGGCGCGAGCCTGCCGCGCAGCACCTGGCAAGCCTTGGCGGAACTGTGCATCGCCCACGACCTGTGGCTGATTTCCGATGAGGTCTACAGCGAGCTGCTGTTCGAGGGCGAACACGTCAGCCCGGCGAGCCTGCCGGGCATGGCCGAGCGCACCGCGACCCTCAACAGCCTGTCGAAGTCCCACGCCATGACCGGTTGGCGCGTCGGTTGGGTGGTGGCGTCGCCGTCCCTGACCGCGCACCTGGAAAACCTCGCGCTGTGCATGCTCTACGGCTCGCCCGACTTCGTTCAGGACGCTGCCGTCGTAGCGCTGGAAAGCAACTTGCCGGAACTGGACGCCATGCGCGAAGCCTATCGCCAGCGCCGCGACCTGGTGTGTGAATCCCTGGCCGATTGCCCGGGCGTACGTGCCCTGAAGCCCGACGGCGGGATGTTCGTGATGGTCGATATCCGCGAAACCGGGCTCAGCGCCCAGGCATTTGCCGACCGTCTGCTCGATCGCCACGGTGTTTCGGTACTGGCCGGTGAAGCCTTCGGCCCGAGTGCGGCCGGGCACATTCGCCTCGGCCTGGTGGTCGGCGCCGGTCCGCTGCGCGATGCCTGTCAGCGCATCGCCCGTTGTGCCCATGAACTGATGGAGGCTCAGCTGCATGCTTAACCACAAGGCACTGTTTATCGATGGCCGCTGGATTACCCCTTCGGGCCAGGGCATCGCCGAGGTGATCAACCCGGCCACCGAAGAAGTCGCCGGCAGCGTGCCCCTTGGCGACGAACGCGATGTCGACAAAGCCGTGGCCGCCGCACGCAAGGCCTTTGGTCCATGGTCGCGCACGCCGTCGAGCGTGCGTGCCGGCTACATCCGCGCGCTGGCCGAACAACTGCGCGCCCGCGCCGATGAAATGGCCGCGGTGATCACCACTGAGCTGGGCATGCCGGTGCAATGGTGCCGCTCGGTGCAGGTGGACGGGCCGATCGTTGGCCTGGAGCAGTACGTCGAACTCGCCGGCCTGATGGACGAAGTGCGCGAAGTCGGCAACTCGCTGGTGATTCGCGAGGCGGTGGGCGTCTGCGCGTTCATCAATCCGTGGAATTACCCGCTGCACCAGTTGATCGGCAAACTCGCGCCGGCCCTGGCCGCCGGGTGCACGGTGGTGGTCAAGCCGAGTCAGGAAACGCCGCTGCACGCCTTCCTGCTGGCGCAGATGATCGAGGCCATCGGCCTGCCGGCCGGGGTGTTCAACCTGGTCAGCGGGCCCGGTTCGAAAGTTGGCGAAGCGTTGGCCAAACACCCCGGTGTGGACATGGTTTCGTTCACCGGCTCCACCGGCGCCGGGGTGCGGGTCGCGCAAGCGGCGGCGCCTTCGGTCAAGCGGGTGTGTCTGGAACTGGGCGGCAAGTCGCCGCTGCTGATCGCCGAGGACGCCGACCTGGCTGCCGCCGTGCGTTATGGCGTGCAGGACGTGATGATCAACTCCGGCCAGACCTGCACGGCGCTGACGCGCATGCTGCTGCCGGCCAGTCGGTATGCCGAGGCCGTCGAACTGGCGTTGGCAGAAACCTTGAGCCTGCGCATGGGCGATCCCCTCGACCCGCAAAGTTTCCTCGGCCCGATGTGTTCGGCCGGCCAGCGCCGTACCGTGCTCGATTACATCAAGGTCGGCCAACAGGAAGGCGCGCGGCTGCTGTGCGGCGGCGACTCGTCCGCGGCGTTCGAACGGGGTTATTACGTCAGCCCGACGCTGTTCGCCGATGTCGACAACCGCATGCGCATCGCCCAGGAAGAGATCTTCGGCCCGGTACTGTGCCTGATCCCCTATGCCGATGAGGTGCAGGCGATCCAGCTCGCCAACGACTCGCCGTTCGGCCTGTCCAGCGGCGTCTGGGCCGGCAGTGCCGAACGAGCCCTGCAATTGGGCCGGCAACTGCGGGCGGGCCAGTGCTTTGTCAATGGCGCGGCATTCAATTACCAGGCGCCTTTCGGCGGCTACAAACAATCCGGTAACGGACGTGAATGGGGGGAAGAGGGGCTCAACGAATTCGTCGAAGTGAAGGCGATCCAGGTGTGACTGTTGGCGATTCAAGGGTTATGCGCACCGGGCCTTGGCCCGGTGTCTTGCGTGGTGTTGAACCGGTATTCCATTAGTTTTTGATCAGGGGCAATGCAATGAGCGATAACAAAAACAAGATTACTCAAGCGAACCAGGAATTCAGTTTCCCGCGCAGAGACTTCCTGAAGTACAGCGCGGCAGCTGCGGCGGTGGCCGGAGCGTTCTCCATGGGCCTGCCGTTTGGCGCCATGGCTGCAGAGGCGACACCGAAACCCGGCGGCGTGCTGCGCCTGGGCCTGGCGGGTGCCAGCACCACCGACTCGAAAGACCCTGGCTCCTGGGTCGACACCTTCACCTTTGTCGGCTTCTCGGCGATCTATAACACCCTGACTGAAATCGCCGTAGACGGCTCGGCCATCCCAGAACTGGCTGAAAGCTGGACCTCGACCCCGGACGCACGCGTCTGGACCTTCAAGTTGCGCCAGGGTGTGACCTTCCACAACGGCAAGACCCTGACCGCCGACGATGTGGTCGCCTCGATCCAGCATCACCTCGGAGAAAAATCCAGCTCGGCGGCCAAGACCGTGTTGGGCGATGTGGCCAAGGTCAGCGCCAACGGCAGCGACAGCGTGGTGTTCGAGCTGCATTCGGGCAATGCCGACTTCACCTACGTGGTCGCCGATTACCATCTGGTGATCATGCCGAGCAAGGACGGCGTGCCGGACTGGCAAGCCGGCGTCGGCACCGGCGGTTATCGTCTCAAGGACTTCGAGCCGGGTGTGCGCATGACCCTGGAGCGCAGCCCGGATTACTGGAAAGCGGGACGGGCGCACTTTGCCGGCGCCGAACTGCTCGCCATCGGCGATGGCGCCGCGCGAATCAACGCGTTGGTCACGGGCCAGGTAGACGTGATCAACAAGGTCGACCTCAAGACCGTGGCGCTGCTCAAGCGCAACCCGAACCTGGTCATCGAAGAAACCAAGGGCGCCCAGCACTACACCTTCCCGATGCTCACCGACAGCCAGGTGTTCCAGAACAACGACGTGCGCCTGGCGATGAAGCACGCGATCAACCGTGAAACCCTGCTGGCGTCGGTGCTGTACGGCTATGGTCTGGTGGGCAACGATCACCCGATCCAGCCCGGCAGCCGCTTCATCAACACGGCGCTGGAGCAACGTACCTACGATCCGGACAAGGCGCGCTTTCACCTGAAGCAGGCCGGCCTGGATTCGCTCAAGGTCCGCCTGCAGGCCTCCGACGCGGCGTACAGCGGGGCTGTGGATGCCTCGGTGCTGTTCAAGGAGCAGGCCCGTGCGGCGGGGATCGACATCGACGTGGTGCGCGAGCCGGCCGACGGTTTCTTCTCCAACGTCTGGATGAAGCAACCCTTCACCACCTCGTTCTGGTACAGCAGCCTGACCGCCGACCGCATGTTCAGCATCGGCTACGCCAAGGGCGCGGCATGGAACGAAACCCATTGGGACAACCCGCGTTTCAACCAACTGCTCAACGCCGCCCGGGGCGAAATGAACGAGCCGCTGCGCCGCGAGATGTACAACGAAATGCAGGCGCTGTGCCGCGATGACGGCGGGGCGATCGTGCCGTTGTTCGCAAGCTCGGTGGCGGCGCGTTCGAACAAGGTGGCACACGGCGGACAGACCGCGCCTTACGGTGAGCTCGACGGTTTGCGCGTCATCGAGCGCTGGTGGCAGGCGTAATTCCAAGATCCCTGTAGGAGCTGGCTTGCCAGCGAAGGCGTCGGTACAGGCAACATTGATGTTGGATGACCTACCGCTTTCGCTGGCAAGCCAGCTCCTACAGGGGGAATTCGCAGAATTCGAAGACGTGCCCATTTCAAGGAACCGCACGATGAGAAGTATTTTCAAGCTATTAGGGCAGCGCCTGGCATTAGGCCTGTTATCGCTGTTCGCCGTTTCAGTCATCATCTTCCTCGCCGTCGGCCTGCTCCCGGGCGATATCGCCCAGGCCATGCTCGGCCAGTCCGCCACCCCGGAAACCGTGGCGGCCTACCGTGCGCAACTGGGCCTGGACCTACCGCCCCTGACCCGTTTCGGTCACTGGATCTGGCAATTGCTGCACGGTGACCTGGGCGTGTCGCTGGCCAACCAGCGGCCGATCGCCGATCTGGTCGGCAATCGCCTGGGCAACACCTTCAGCCTGGCCTTGCTGGCGGCCATGGTCTCGGTGCCGCTAGCGTTGTTGCTGGGGATGCTCGCGGCCTTGTATCGCAACAGCTGGTTCGACCGCCTGCTCAACACCTCGGCCCTGAGCGCGGTGTCGTTCCCCGAGTTCTTCGTCGCCTACATCCTGATCCTGGTGTTCGCGGTGAAGCTCAACTGGTTCCCGAGCATTTCCAATCTCTCGCCGAACGCCTCGCTGGGCGAGGTACTGGAGCGCTCGGTGCTGCCGGTGGCGACCCTGAGCCTGGTGGTGATCGCGCAGATGATGCGCATGACCCGCGCCTCGCTGATCAACCTGCTGGCCAGCCCCTACATCGAAATGGCCCGGCTCAAGGGCATCAGCCAGTCGCGGATCATTTTCCGCCATGCCTTGCCCAATGCGCTGGCACCGATCGTCAACGTGGTGGCGCTGAACCTGGCGTACCTGGTGGTCGGCGTGGTGGTGGTCGAGGTGGTGTTTGTCTATCCGGGCCTCGGCCAGTTGCTGGTGGACTCGGTGGCCAAGCGCGACATCCCGGTGGTGCAGGCCTGCAGCCTGATCTTTGCCGCGACCTACATCCTGCTCAATACCAGCGCCGACGTGCTGTCGATTGCCAGCAACCCACGTCTGATGCATCCAAAGGGGTAGACCATGAGCCAGCTTAAAACTTTGCTCCGGGCGCCGCTGAGTGCGCAGTTCGGCTTGCTGGTGATCGTTGTGTACATCCTGGTGGCGTTGTTTGCCCCGGTCCTCGCACCGTTTGGCGAAACCCAGGTGGTGGGCGAGGGCTTCGCACCGTGGGGTGGGCAGTTCCTGCTGGGCACCGATAACCTGGGACGCGACATGTTCAGCCGCCTGGTCTATGGCGCGCGCAACACCTTGGGCATCGCCTTCCTGACCACGGTGCTGGCGTTCCTGTTGGGCGGCACCTGCGGCCTGATTGCGGCGATCAAGGGCGGTGCGATCGACCAGGGGCTGTCGCGGGTGGTGGACATCCTGATGGCCATTCCACAACTGATCTTCGCCCTGCTGATTCTCAGTGTGGTCGGCACCAACGCGACGTCGCTGGTGCTGGTGATCGCGCTGCTGGATGCGACCCGGGTGTTTCGCCTGTCCCGGGCGGTAGCGATGAACGTGGTGGTGCAGGACTTCGTCGAGGCTGCGCGCCTGCGCGGTGAAGGCCTGTACTGGCTGGTGACCCGCGAGGTACTGCCGAATGCGGCGGCGCCGCTGATTGCCGAGTTCGGCCTGCGGTTCTGCTTCGTGTTCCTGTTCATCAGTGCGCTGTCGTTCCTCGGCCTGGGCATCCAACCGCCCACCGCCGACTGGGGCAGCATGGTGCGCGATAACGCGGTGCTGATCACCTTCGGCGACATCAGTCCCTTACTGCCTGCCCTGGCCGTGGCCTTGATCACGGTCAGCGTCAACTTCGTCGTCGACTGGATGCTGCACAAATCCAGCGGCCTCAAGGAATGCTGAACATGACGACCTCCAAACCCTTGCTGGAAATCCGCAACCTGCACATCGAAGGCCATTACGAGGACGCCTGGCATCCGCTGATCAAGGGCATCGACCTGACCCTGCAACGCGGTGAGGTGCTGGGGCTGATCGGCGAATCCGGGGCGGGCAAATCGACCCTCGGCCTGTCCGCCATGGGTTATACCCGCGACGGCTGCAAGATTACCGGCGGCACGGTGCATTTCGACGGCATCGACCTGCTCAAGGCCAAGCCCGAAGCCCTGCGCAAGTTGCGCGGTTTGCGCATCGCCTACGTCGCGCAAAGTGCCGCGGCTTCGTTCAATCCGGCTCACCGCCTGATCGACCAGCATGTGGAAACGGCGGTGAAAAACGGCGGCATCAGCAGCGAACAGGCCATGCGCGAGGCTGTGGAGTTGTATCGCGTGCTGCGCTTGCCCAACCCCGAACAGATCGGCCAGCGTTACCCGCACCAGGTCTCCGGCGGCCAGTTGCAACGGGTCATGACTGCCATGGCGATGGCCTGCCACCCGGACCTGATCATCTTCGACGAACCGACCACCGCCCTCGACGTCACGACCCAGATCGAGGTGCTGGCAGCGATTCGCGATGCTGTGAAGACCTACGGCAGCGCGGCGATCTACATCAGCCACGACCTCGCGGTGGTGGCGCAGATGGCCGACCGCATCATGGTGCTGCGCCATGGCAAGCTGGTGGAAGAGGCCGAGACCCGCAAGATGCTCGGTGACCCGCAGGAGGACTACACCAAGTCGCTGTGGGCGGTGCGCAGTTTCCGCACCGAACCCAAGGCGTTGCCACAGCAGGAGCAACCGCTTCTGGAATTGCGCAAGAGTTGCGCCAGTTACGGTCATCAACCGGTGCTGCACGACGTTTCCTTGAAGCTGTATCGTGGCCAGACCCTGGCGGTCATCGGCGAATCCGGCAGCGGCAAAAGCTCCACCGCGCGACTGATTACCGGCTTGCTGCCGCCCACTTACGGCGAGGTGCTGTATGACGGCCAACCGTTGCCAGCGGACTTCCGCCAACGCAGCAAGGAGCAACTGCGGCGCATCCAGATGATTTATCAGATCCCCGACACGGCGCTGAACCCACGCCAGCGCATCGTCGACATCATCGGTCGGCCGTTGACCTTCTATCTCGGGCTCAAGGGCAAGGCCATGCGTGCGCGGGTCGCCGAGCTGCTGGAAATGATCGAGCTTGATCCAGCAACCTTCATGGAGCGTCAGCCCCGTGAATTGTCCGGCGGGCAGAAACAGCGGATCTGCATTGCCCGGGCCCTGGCGGCCGATCCGCAGCTGATCATCTGCGACGAAGTCACCTCGGCCCTCGATCAGCTGGTGGCCGAAGGCGTGCTCAAGCTGCTCAACCGCATTCAGCAACAGCTCGGCGTGGCCTACCTGTTCATCACCCATGACGTCGCCACCGTGCGGGCGATCGCCGACGAAGTGCTGGTGATGCAACGGGGCAGGGTGGTGGATCATGGCTCGCGCAGTGCTATTTTCACCCCACCGCATCAGGACTACACCGGATTGCTGTTTTCCTCCGAACCGCAAATGGACCCCGACTGGCTCGACCGCTTGCTGGCCAGCCGTGCTACCCCGAATTCAAACCCTACGCTGGAAAAAGTCTAAGGAATCACCATGAAAGTACTGATTGTCCACGCTCACCCAGAGCCCCAATCGTTCACCGCCGCCTTGCGCGACCAGGCGATTGCCACCCTCCAAGCCCAGGGCCACGAAGTGCAGGTCAGCGACCTGTACAAGATGAACTGGAACCCGGTGGCCAGCGCCGATGACTTCTCCTCGCGGGAAAATCCCGAGTACTTGGTCTACGCCCTGGAACAACGCCTGGGGGTAAAAAGCCAGTCGCTGGCCGCGGACATCCAGGCGGAACTGGACAAGCTGCTGTGGGCCGACCTGCTGATCCTCAACTTCCCGATCTTCTGGTTCTCCACCCCGGCGATACTCAAGGGCTGGATTGACCGGGTACTGGTATCCGGGATTTGCTATGGCGGCAAGCGTTTCTATGATCAGGGCGGGCTCGCCGGCAAAAAAGCGTTGGTCACAGTGACCTTGGGTGGCCGTGAACACATGTTCGGTGAAGAGGCGATCCATGGTCCGTTGGAGGACATGCTGCGGCCGATCCTGCGCGGGACGTTGGCCTATGTTGGCTTCGACGTGCTGGAACCATTCGTGGCCTGGCATGTGCCGTACATCAGCGACGAGGCGCGCCAGCAATTCCTTGCCGATTACGACCAGCGCCTGCAACAACTGAGCGACGACCAGCCCCTGGTGTTTCCGAAACTGTCGCAGTTCGACGAACAGCTGTATCCGCTGCCGTCGAAAGCCTGATCAGCGCCACAATACCTGTAGGAGCAAGCTTGCTCGCGATGAGGCCATCAGCTTCACCATCTGAGCTGACTGACCCGCCGCCATCGCCAGCTGGCTCCCACAGTTTGATCTCCAGCGCACACCAATTCTGCGGCCACCCCAGATCCCCTGTGGGAGCCAGCCTGCTGGCGATGAGGCCATCAGCTTCACCACCTGAGTTGACTGACCCGACGCCATCGCCAGCAGGCTGGCTCCTACAGTTCGGTTGCGTTGGGTTCAAATCCCCGCAGCATTGTTCTGAATACGCAAACACTGAAGTCGCCGAGAATGGAATTGTTGGTGCAGTGGCGGGCTTGTAGCCTCCATTACGCCGAACACCACGATCCGCCAACGACCGGGTGGAGCTCCAGCTAGGGCTCATCAAGACGTCATACCTTGCTTTCGGCCTTACGCCCCTTCGGGGGGTTGGCTCCTATAAAAATAAGGAAGGCAGGTATGAGTATTCGTGCATGGGTCTGCGCAGCGACCCTGTTCGCGCCCGTTCCGGGTGGCGGCGTTTTGTTTCCCGCGACAGCCTTGGCGGCGGACGATCCGATGGGTTCGTTGGTACGCGGTGTGTTCGGTGACAGCCTTGAGCGCGAGCATGGCATCAAGATCTATGGCTGGGGCCAGGTCGGAGCGATCTACAACAACAACGGCACGGATGACGTCAGCAAGCAGAGCTTCTTCAATACCGACGAAGGCGTGAATCTCAATCAGTTCGCCCTTGCCGTGGAGAAGAAACCCAAGAGCAACGTGGTCGGTCGCGTCGGACCGTTTCCCGGGCCGATGCCGCAAGAGGCGGACTGGGGTTTCAACGTCACGGCGCTGTATGGCAAGGACGCACGCTTCTTCAAGACCTACGGCTGGGACGAAGATCTCAGCGTCAACCGCGATAACAAGGCCGAGGACGAAGCCTTCACATTCGCTCAAGCGTACGTCGACTTCTACTTCCCGGTGCTGGGCGGTTCGGACCTGATGATCGGGATCTTCCACACTCCGCTGGAAAACGAAATCGGCTTCGCCTTGCCGTCGCCTGCGCCGACCGACTTCTACTCGCACACCTATTCGTTCATGCACGGTCCAGCCAAACATGCCGGCGCGCTGTATTCGTTCAAACTGCCCTCGGAGCCGGGGCAAAGCATGCTGGGTTTCGAGCTCGGTGTGGTGCAAGGCTGGAACAACCTGCAGGACCCCAACCACGACCCGGACGTGATCGCCAACGTACGCTGGCGTTCGGCGGACTTCGGCACCTGGATAGACTGGGAAAACATCTACGGCAACGGCGCCGGCGACAGCTTCGCCGAATGCAGTTGTGGTTCGCCGCTGCCGGCCGGGACCAAGGATGACGACTACAAGCGCCTGGCGTCTTACTTGACCTTGTCGCAGGTGCTCGACCCGAACAACCGCGTGGCGCTGGAGCTGAATTACGGCACACAGGAGCAGGGCGCCTTCGCCGGGTTCGCCAACAAAGACGATGCAACCTGGTACGGCACCGACATTAACTGGTATCACAAAATCAGCGAAACCCTGATGTGGAACAGTCGCGCCGAATGGTTCTACACCGACGCCCCGGTGCACGTGATGATGGCCAACATCGACCCGGACACCGGGATTCCCGATCCGACCTGGGGCAGTTTCTACGGCGTTACCACCAACCTGGCGTGGACGCCGACACCGAATGTGCGCCTGCGTCCGGAACTGCGCTACGACATCCATTCCGGCCCCGGTCGCGATGCCTACGCCGATGGGGAAAAGGACTCGCAAGTGGTGGCGTCCTTCGACGTCAGCTTCTTCTTCTAAACCGACTCTTTCGCTTGACCCTGACCCCTGCGTGATGGCTCTGCCCCCACGCTGCGACCCTGTTCGTCCGGGCTTTTGGAGTTCTACATGACAGACAACAACGATAAAAACCTGTTTGGCCGCGACTTTTCCCGCCGTGCTTTCCTGCGCAGCACCGGTATTGCCGCCGGTGGTGTGGCCTTGGCCAGTATGCCGTTCAACTTCGCCATCGGCAGTGAGCGGGTGATCAAGCTCGGCTACGTCAGCCCGCAGACCGGTCCGCTGGCACCGTTTGCCGCCGCCGACAACTACATCATCGAATCGCTCAAGCAAGTGTTGAAGAACACGGTCAATGTGGGCGGCAAGGCGTACCGGTTGGAAGTTATCGTCAAGGACAGCCAGTCCAACCCCAACCGTGCGGCGGAGGTGGCGAGCGAGCTGATCCTGTCCGATCAGGTCGACTTGATGCTGGTGTCGTCAACCCCGGAAACCACCAATCCCGTGTCCGATCAATGCGAAATCAACGAGATTCCGTGTATTTCCACGGTGGCGCCATGGCAGCCGTGGTTTTTCACCCGGGGTGGCAAGCCGGATCAGGGCTTCGAGTGGACCTACCACTTTTTCTGGGGCCTTGAAGATGTGATCGGCGCCTACAGTTCGATGTGGGGCGCGATGCCGTCGAACAAAGTGGTCGGCGGCCTGTTTCCCAATGATGGCGACGGCAATGCCTGGGGCGACCAGAAGCTCGGCTTCCCACCGGTGCTGGCGCAAAAGGGTTTCCAACTGGTTGATCCCGGTCGCTTCCAGAGCCTGACCGACGACTTCTCGGCGCAGATCGCCGCGTTCAAAAAAGCTGATGTCGAGATAATCACCGGGGTGGTGATTCCACCGGACCTCAGCACCTTCTGGACCCAGGCACGCCAGCAGGGTTTCAAGCCCAAAGCGGTCTCGGTGGGCAAGGCGTTGCTGTTTCCCACCGCGGTCGATGCGCTGGGCAAGGCCGGCAACAACCTGTCGACGGAAATCTGGTGGAGCCCGACGCACCCGTTCAGCTCTTCATTGACCGGTGCCAGTGCCGGACAACTGGCCCAAGGGTTCACCCAGGCCACCGGCAAACAATGGACGCAACCGCTGGGCTTCGTGCATGCATTGTTCGAACTGGCGGTGGACATCCTCAAGCGCACCGAGGAAGTCGGTAACGCACATGCCGTTCGTGATGCCTTGCTCAAGACCAATCTCAATACCGTGGTCGGGCCGATCAACTGGAACGGCGGGCCGGTGAAGAACGTCGCCAAGACGCCGCTGGTCAGCGGCCAATGGCGCCTGGGCAACGACAACAAATACGACCTGATCGTGACCAGCAATGCCACTGCGCCGGCGATCCCGCTGGGCGGCGAGATGCAGGCCATTACGTATTGATCGCGGTAAAAGCAACGGGTGCACCATGCAACAACCACTTCTGCAAATGACCGATGTGCACAAAAGCTACGGCTCGGTGAAGGTCACGGACGCCATGGACCTGACCCTGCAACCGGGAGAAGCCCTGGGCATCATCGGCCCCAACGGCGCGGGTAAAAGCACGCTGTTCAACCTGATCGCCGGTGGCGTGGCAGCCGATAAGGGCACGATCCATTTCGAAGGCCGCAACGTCACCCGCGTACCGGTGTTCAAGCGTTGCCAACAGGGCATTGGCCGTTCCCACCAGATCCCGCACCCGTTCGTGAAAATGACCGTGTTCGAGAACCTGCTGGTGGGTGCGACCTTTGGCGCGCAGTTGCGTGACAAGGAGGCTAGCCAATGGTGCGCGCAAACGCTGGAACTGACGGGCTTGATGCGCAAGGCCAACGTGCTGGCCGGTTCGCTGACACTGCTGGACCGCAAACGCCTGGAAATGGCCCGCGCCTTGTCGACGCAGCCACGCCTGTTGTTGCTGGATGAAATCGCTGGCGGCCTGACCGAACCGGAATGCCTGGCACTGGTGGAAACCATCCAGGGCATCCACAAATCCGGGGTCGCCATTATCTGGATCGAGCACATCGTGCATGCCTTGCTCGCGGTGGTCAGTCGCCTGACCGTGATCAACTTCGGCGCCAAACTGGCCGAAGGCGAGCCGCGCAGCGTGATGGCCGACCCTCGGGTCCAGGAGATCTACATGGGTATCGGGAGTTGACGCATGCTGACCATTGAAAAACTCTGCGCCGGCTACGGCGACTTTCAAGCGCTGTTCGACATCAGCCTGACCCTGGAGCAGGGGGAAACCGTGGCGATCATCGGTTCCAACGGCGCCGGCAAATCGACGTTCCTGCGCTCGCTGGCGGGGCTGATCAAAAACCAGCCCGGCGCCATCACCTTCAAGGGGCAGGCCATTGGTGACATGGCGGCCAATCAGGTGCTGGAGCGCGGCATTGCCCTGGTGCCGGAAGGACGCAAGCTGTTCCCGTCGCTGAGCGTCGAAGAAAACCTGTTGATCGGCGCCTACAGCAAACGCCCGGGACCGTGGACGCTGAAGCGCATCTATCAGCTGTTCCCGGTGCTGGAAAAATTGCGCAAGCGTCCAGGCACAGCGTTGTCCGGCGGTCAGCAGCAAATGGTCGCTATCGGCCGGGGCTTGATGGCCAACCCGCACTTGCTGTTGTGCGACGAGATCAGCCTGGGCCTGGCGCCGACCACGATCAAGGACATCTACGCCGCGCTGCCGTCGATCAAGGCCGACGGCACCACGGTGATTCTCGTCGAGCAGGACATCAATCAGGCATTGAGTGTCTGCGATCGCTTCTATTGCTTCCAGGAAGGGCGCGTGTCCCTGACCGGGCGCCCAGGGGATGCGGACAAAGCGCAAATCAAAGCCGCGTATTTCGGGATCTAGATATGGAATGGCTCAATACTTTGCTGCAAGGCATGTTGCTCGGCGGACTGTACGCGATGTTCGCGGTGGGGCTGTCGTTGATGTTCGGCATCATGCGCCTGGTCAATATCGCCCACGGTGACTTCATCGTTCTCGCGTCGTACCTGGCGCTGGTGGTGGTCAACCATCTGGGCTTCAGCCCGCTGGCGAGCCTGCTGATCGTGGTGCCGCTGATGTTCTGTTTCGGTTATCTGCTGCAACGGCTGTTGCTCAACCGCACCCTGGGCACGGACATCCTGCCGCCCCTGCTGGTGACCTTTGGCTTGTCGATCATCGTGCAGAACCTGCTGCTGGAATTTTTCAGCGCCGACAGCCAGAAACTGTCCCAGGGCGAACTGGAAGTCGCCAGTGTCGGTTTCGGCAGCCTGAGCGTGGGCGTCATGCCGCTGATCGTGTTTGGCAGTGCCTTGCTGATCATTGGCGGCCTGCAATTGCTGTTCTACAAAACCGCACTGGGCCGGGCGTTCCGGGCCACCTCCGATGACCAGCACACCGCACGGCTGATGGGCGTCAACAACGCGCATATCTTCGGTCTGGCCATGGCGCTGGCGATGGCGGTGGTGTCTATTGCCGGGGTGTTCCTGGCGATCCGTACCAGTTTCGACCCGACGGTGGGCCCGGCGCGGCTGTTATACGGTTTCGAAGCGGTGATCATCGGCGGGTTGGGCAGCTTGTGGGGCACCCTGGCCGGCGGGGTGATTCTCGGTGTGGCCCAGGCCGTGGGCGCCAAAATCGATCCGGGCTGGCAGATCCTTGCCGGTCACCTGGTGTTTCTGCTGATCCTGGTCGTGCGTCCGCGTGGCCTGTTTCCACGGAGTGTCGACTGATGAATGCCTTGAATAATCCGGCGCTGGCCTGGCGCGTGCAACGCACCACCACCAGCAGCACGATTGGTTTGTCCTTGCTGGGGCTGTGTGTGCTGGTGCTGTTCAGTGCGCCACTTTGGGCGGATCGCGCCAGCCTGCGTCTGGTGGTGGAGTTCGCGTATTACGTGGCGCTGGCGCAGATGTGGAACCTGTTGGCGGGTTACGCCGGCATGGTCTCGGTCGGGCAGCAGGCGTTCGTCGGCTTGGGGGGCTATCTATTGTTCATGCTCGCCAGCCAGTTCGGTGTTCCGCCATTGTTCGCGGTTTTGCTCTCCGGGGTACTGGTGGCGCTGCTGGCGATTCCCACGGCGCTGATCGTGTTTCGCCTGCGTGGTGCCTATTTCGCCATTGGCACTTGGGTGGTAGCTGAAGTGTTTCGCCTGGGGCTGGCGCAGATGAGCAGTCTTGGCGGCGGCTCGGGGCAAAGTCTGCCGGCGGCGATCGTGCGGCAGATCGGCAATGACCGGGACGGTCGCGAGACGCTGATCTACTTCACCGCACTGGCAATTGCGATTGCCGCCATGGCGGTGGTGTTCTTCCTGCTGCGTTCGCGACAGGGGTTGGCACTGGCGTCGATCCGCGATTCCGAGCCGGCATCCGGCAGCCTTGGGGTCGATACGTTCCGCACCAAGCTGATGGTGTACGTGCTGGCCGCTGGTTGTACGGGGGTGGTCGGCGCGCTGATCTTCCTGCAAAAACTGCGGATTTCCCCGGACGCCGCGTTCAACCTGCAGGACTGGACCGCGGTGGTGATTTTCATTGTGATCATCGGCGGCATCGGCACTCTGGAAGGGCCTTTGATCGGCACGCTGATCTATTTTGCGTTGCGCGGATGCCTGGCGCAGTACGGCGCGGTGTACATGATTATTCTCGGGGTGGTTGCGGTGGTGATGATGCTCAAGGCTCCGCAAGGAGTGTGGGGATTGATCAGCGAACGCCTGGGCTGGCAGGTTTTCCCGATGCAGCGACGGTTGACCGTGCAATCCCGGCCATAGCGTGCAGTCCGGAGTGTGGAGTGCGAGGTACCGACAGGCTAACCTCGCTGTTCCTATAAGAACAATTTCTGTAGGCATTCTCCAGGAACCATGCCCCATGGATCGTTTACTCAGTGTCGAAGCCTTCGTGCGGGTTGCCGAAACCGGCAACTTCGCCAGGGCGGCCCAGCAGCTGGGCGTGACCCGTTCGGTCATCACCCATCGCATCCAGCAGCTGGAGCAGTTCATCAATGCGCCGCTGTTCCATCGCAGCACCCGCCATGTACGGCTCTCCGAAGTGGGGGAGACGTACTACAAGGAGTGCGCGGACATGGTCGCGAGTTTCAACTCGCTGACCGAGCACATGCGCGAACTGCGCGCCAAACCCACCGGCAAGCTGCGGGTGCAGATGCTGCCCGGTTTTGCCATCGGCCATTTTGGCCGCATGCTGGCCGAGTTCACGCGGCTTTACCCGGACATTGAAGTAGACGTCATCGTCAACGACCGGGTGGTGGACCCGATCGAAGAAGGCTTTGATGTGGCGTTCCAGATGTTCCCGCCGATGGCGGAAACCCTGATCGAGCGCAAATTGTTCAGCGTTCGCCGCTTGTTCTGCATGTCCCCCGATTACGCCAGCGAGTTCGGCGTGCCGACCCATCCCCAGGAACTGCTGCAACACAAGATCGCCCTGTATGAGGGTTATCCGTCGCGCAACCGCTGGCTGTTCAACCGCGAAGACGAGCAGGTGGAACTGAGCCTGCCGGGTCAGGTGCGCTCAAACTCGGTGCATCTGTTGCGTGATTACGCCCAGACTGGCGTGTGTATTGTCTGCTTGCCGACGCTGGTGGCCAGTGACGACCTGCTCAGCGGGCGGCTGATTCCGGTGCTGCCCGAATACGCGTTGTCCTCCTTCAATTTCTCCGCGGTGTATCCCGCCACCCAACGCCGGGCCTTGAAAGTCCGTACGTTGATCGACTTCCTGGTGGAGAACTTCGGCGATGAGCCATGCTGGGACAAGCCCTTGCTCGAACGCGGCTGGGTGCGCTGATCAACCCCCGGCCCCTGTAGGAGCTGTCTCGTGCAACGAGGCTGCGATCTTTCGATTTTATAAAAACAAGATCAAAAGATCACAGCCTGCGGCAGCTCCTAAAAAGACACAGTGTTTGCGTTTCGCGAACACTGTTGTCGCTGACTCTCTAATTGTTCCCGCAAGGCCTCAGACGTACTGTTGCCTCACTGTTACTACAACAACAAAACGGTGAAAACCATGAGTAGCGCGGCAATCGAAACGGTCTTCGGCTCGCTGGACAAGTACATCAAGGGCTCGGTTGAAATCATCAGCGGCCAGGCCAGTCACTACGCCTTTTCCAACGTGTTCGAAGTGGCGGAACAATCCCGGCCTTATGAAAAGGTCGTGGTGGGTCTCAACCTCGGCTACGTCATCGAAACCCTGCGCGCGGAAGGCCAGTCGCCCTGGTACACCGCTGCGCACGACGAATTCGCCATCGTCATGGACGGTGAAGTGCGGGTGGATTTCCTCAAGCTCGATGCGCCATTGATGGCAGGCGAGGGCACTCAACTGGCCGGTGATGTGCCGGCGGGCAAACCCATGGGTTACGTCCTGCTCAAGCGCGGCCATCAGTGCCTGCTGCCGGTGGGCACGGCCTATCGCTTCGAAGCCAGTCGCCCGGGCGTGATCCTGCAGCAGACGATCAAGGGCCCGTTGTCGGTCGAGAAGTGGGCCGACATCTGCCTGAAGTGATCTGCCCAGCCGACCCCGCCAACAAAAACAAGAGGAACTCTGTCATGGCCATGCTTGAAACCGCAGCCCTTACCCCACTGTTTGCCGATGAAGACGTCCAGGCCAGCGCCGCCGACGTCGTCACCGGCTACCGCGCTTTCAAACTCGGCGCCTTCGAGCTGTCGCGCGACGAGTATTTCGCCCGTATCACCTGGCCCGCCAAAGGTCAGACCCGTTCCCATCTGATTCCGGTCGATGCCTTCTTGCGAGCCTTGATGCGCGACGTGGCCTGGGGCTTTTTCTACGGTTGGGTCAACTTCGACCACGTCATCGGCACCCGCAACTACTACGGCAAGGTCGACCTGTACGCCGGCACCTTCAATGGAACGCTCAAGGCGGCAGGGGTCAACTACACCGAAAACTTCGAGACGCCGCTGATCATGGCGACGTTCAAGGCGATCCTGCGCGACTGGACCAACGCCACCTTCGACCCGTTCGCCGCCCCGGAAGAAACCGGCAGCGCCTTCGGTCGCAAGAACGGCAACAACATCGAAGCCATCGAACGCTTTCGCATCGCCACCAAACGCATGCCCGGCCTGCCGGATGACTCGCCGCTGCGCAACGATCTGCCGGTCAACCGCCAGTTCATCGACGTGCCCCAGGACGAGCCGGAAATCCACGCCGCCGAAGGTTTCGAAGGCCAGCTGCATGCCTTCAACCTGCACAAGTACCTGTCGCGCTCCGACGTGACCTGGAACCCCTCGGTGACCTCGGTGTGCAAGGCCAGCCTGTTCTGCCCGACCACCGAAGAATTCATCCTGCCGGTGTTCCATGGCAATGACCGGATCGAGTGGTTCCTGCAGCTGTCGGACGAGATCATCTGGGATGTCGGCGACAAGGACGACGGCAACCCCCGTGCGCGCATCACCATGCGGGCCGGCGACATCTGCGCCATGCCCGCCGACATTCGCCACCAGGGCTATTCGACCAAGCGCTCGATGCTGCTGGTCTGGGAAAACGCCACGCCGAACCTGCCGCAACGCTACGAAAGCGGCGAGCTCAAGCCGTACCCGATCGAGTTCTAAGAACTCCGGTCTTGCCCGGCATCGTGTCGGGCCACGCACTCAGCTATCCAGTCAGACACCGCGCCTAAGGCGCGGTGTGAGGAAACCCTTATGCAAAATCAGCTCTATATCGACGGCCGCTTCGTTGATGCGCTCGCCGGCGGCACCATCGACGTCGTGTCGCCCCATGACGGCTCGTTAATCACCCGCATCGCCGCCGCCGAAGCCGCCGACGTCGACCTCGCGGTGGCCGCCGCCAAACGCGCGTTCCCGGCGTGGTCGGCGCTAGGCGCTGCCGAGCGTGGACGCCTGTTGCTGAAACTGGCGGACAGGATCGAGGAATGCAGCGAAGAACTGGCGCAGCTGGAATCCCTCAACACCGGGCACCCGATCCGCGATTCCCGTGGCCTGGATGTACCGCGCACTGCTGCGTGCTTCCGCTACTTCGGCGGCATGGCCGACAAGATCGAAGGCACGGTGATTCCGGTCGAAGCCGGGTTCCTCAATTACGTGCAGCGCAAGCCGATTGGCGTGGTCGGGCAGATCGTGCCGTGGAACTTTCCGCTGATGTTCACCAGCTGGAAGATGGGCCCGGCGCTGGCGGCGGGGAACACCGTCGTCATCAAGCCCTCGGAAATCACACCGCTGTCGACCTTGCGCATTGTCGAGTTGATGACCGAGGTCGGCTTCCCCAAAGGCGTGGTCAACGTCGTGCCGGGCTACGGCCATACCGCGGGCCAGGCGTTGGCGGAACACCTCGACGTCGGCAAGATTGCCTTTACCGGCTCGACCGCGACCGGTCGGCGCATTGTCGAAGCCTCCAAAGGCAACCTCAAGCGCATTCAGTTGGAGCTGG
Source organism: Pseudomonas sp. YuFO20 (assembly GCF_035064975.1). Classification (NCBI taxonomy): domain Bacteria; kingdom Pseudomonadati; phylum Pseudomonadota; class Gammaproteobacteria; order Pseudomonadales; family Pseudomonadaceae; genus Pseudomonas; species Pseudomonas sp. YuFO20. Next base: position 37,383 of record NZ_JAXDEO010000014.1, on the reverse strand, counting down.
GCGGCAAGGGGGCGAACATTGTGTTTGCAGACGCCAATCTGGAAGCGGCGGTCAACGGCGCTGCCTGGGCGATCTTCCACAACCAGGGCCAGGCCTGCATCGCCGGTTCGCGGCTGATTCTGCACAAAGACATCGCGGACCAGTTCCTCGAGCGTTTCATCGCCCTGGCCAGGTCGATTCGCCTGGGCGACCCGATGGACCCGGACACCGAAATGGGCCCTCTGACTTCGGCCCTGCACCGCGACCGTGTCATGGCGTACATCGACATCGCCATCGAACAGGGCGGCAAGGTTCTCGCTGGCGGCAAGGCACCGGACGACCCGGCGCTGGCCAAGGGCTTTTATGTCGAGCCGACCGTGGTCGAGGCCAAGCCCGGTGATCGCGTGTGCCAGGAAGAAGTCTTCGGCCCGTTCGTTACCGTGGTGCGCTTCAGCACCGACGAAGAAGCACTGGCCATCGCCAACAGCACCGAGTACGGACTGGGCAGTGGCTTGTGGACACAGAACCTGAGCCGTGCGCACAAGATGGCCGACGCCATCCATGCCGGCATGTGCTGGATCAACTGCTACAAACGCGTCAGCCCGGGCAGCCCGTTCGGCGGCGTCGGCCAGTCCGGTTATGGCCGGGAAATGGGTTTCGAAGCGATCCACGACTACACCGAAGCACGCTCGGTATGGGTCAACGTCGACGCAAAAATCCCGCCACATTTCAAGCGTTGAGGCCGGCCATGAATCCTTTTGTCTACCAAAGCCTGCCGACCCGTGTGGTGTTCGGCTGGGGCAAGCTCTCGGCGCTGGCTGAAGAAATCGAACGGCTGGGAGCCCGTCGGGCGCTGATCCTCACCACGCCGGAACAGCACGGCCTGGGCGAGCGCGTCGCGGCGTTGCTCGGTGATCGCGCCGCGGGTGTTTATCCGCATGCGGTGATGCACGTGCCGCTGGAAGTGGCGCAAGCGGCACGCGTCGAAGCGGCGCGCCTGGATGCCGATTGCTGCGTGGCCATTGGCGGTGGGTCGACCATTGGCCTGGGCAAGGCGATTGCCATGGATTCGGGGTTGCCGATCGTGGCAGTACCGACCACTTACGCAGGTTCGGAGATGACGCCGATCTACGGGCTGACCGAAAATCGCCTGAAGAAAACCGGACGCGACCCTCGGGTCCTGCCGAAAACCGTGATCTACGACCCGCAATTGACCCTGACCCTGCCGGCGCAGATCTCCGCCTGTTCGGGCATGAACGCCATGGCCCACGCGGTGGAGGCGCTGTACGCCGAGGACGCCAATCCGATCGTCGGTTTCATGGCCGAGGAGTCCATCCGCTCGCTGGCCCAGGCCTTGCCCGGCGTGGTCAATGATCCCAACGATCCTCACGCTCGCAGCCAAGCCTTGTATGGCGCCTGGCTGGCGGGCATTTGCCTGGGCTCGGTGGGCATGGCCTTGCACCACAAGCTCTGCCACACCCTGGGCGGCACCTTCAATCTGCCCCACGCCCAGGCCCACGCCATCGTGCTGCCCCATGCCGCGCATTACAACCGCGAAGCGGCCGCCGAGCCGTTGCAACGCGCCGCGCGCGCCCTGGGTGGTAGCTCGGCCAGTGAGGTGGGTGCATTGTTGTATGCACTCAACCAGAAGCTGGGCATTCCATTGGCACTGGTGGACATCGGCCTACCGCCAAACGGTCCGGCCGAGGCTGCAAAAATTGCCTGTGCCAGCCCTTATTACAATCCACGGCCGTTTGAACAAGGCCCGATCGAAGCACTGCTGACCCGCGCATTGAATGGCCAGGCGCCAGCCTGACCCCAGCAGCGCAGCCAGCCCATGTCGGAACAAGAACAATGACCGATCAAGACAAAGTGGTAGAAAAACTTATTTCCGAGCAGGCCGTGAACAGCTTCGCCGACGCCCCGGATGCCCGCTACAAACAGATCATGCAAAGCCTGGTCCGGCACCTGCACGCATTTGTCAGCGAGGTCGAACTGACCGAACAGGAGTGGTTCGAGGGCATTCGCTTCCTGACTGCAACCGGCCAAAAATGCGATGGCCTGGTGCGTCAGGAATTCATTCTGTTGTCGGATACCCTGGGTGTATCGATGCTGGTCGACGCGATCAATCATCGACACAGCGCAACCGCCACCGAAACCACGGTGTTCGGGCCGTTCTACATCGAAGGCATGCCCGAGCGCGCATTCGGCGAAAACATGGCCTTCACCCCGGGCGAGACGGCGCTGGTGCGCGGTCGGGTGGTCGACACCCAGGGCAATGCCTTGGCCGGTGCGGTGCTGGACGTGTGGCAGACCGCCGAAAACGGCATGTATTCGGGCCAGGACAGCGAACAGCCGTTCGGCAACCTGCGCGGTCGTTATCGTACCGACGCTGACGGCTGCTTTGCGATTCGCACCATTGTCCCGGTGGCCTACCCGATCCCCACCGATGGCCCGGTTGGACGCATGCTCGATGCCGCTAATCGGCATGCCTGGCGACCGGCGCACCTGCATTTCATGGTCGAGGTGCCGGGGTATCGCAAACTGGTGACCCACCTCTTCAATCACGACGATCCGTACTTGGGGTCCGACGCGGTGTTCGGCGTGAAGCAGTCGTTGCAAGTGATCTATGAAGACCGCACCGCTCACGATGAAGTGTCCGCACGCCTGGGTATGCCATTGCCGTTCAAGCGTGCGTGTTATGAATTCGTCATGGAAGCCGGGTGAAGCATGGGCCAGTTTTTTGCGGTATTCGCCACCGACCACCCGGATTCCCTGGCCTTGCGCCAGCGCCTGCGGCCCAGCCACCAGGCGCATCTGCGGGCGACCGATACCCACCGGGTGGTGGTACGCCTGGGCGGTCCGACCCTCGATGATGTCGGCGCGGCGATGAACGGCACGCTGCTGGTGATCGAAGCCGGCAGCCTGGCGGAGGTGGAAGCCTTCATCGAGGACGATCCCTACGTCCAGGCCGGGCTTTTCGCGAGCATCCAGATACGCCCCTGGCACTGGAGCCTCGGCAACCCGGAACTGCGTGGCTGACCATGACCCTCATCACCTTGTGCCAACGGGAAGACATCGCCGACGGCGGCGCCCTGGGCCTGCCGCATCATCAACAGCTGCATCCCGCCGGCCTGGTTGCGGTGCGCCAGGGCGAGCAGGTGTGGGTGTACATCAACCGCTGCCCGCATTTTTCCGTGCCGCTGGACTATCGCCCGCAGGAGTTCTGCACCTATCGCGGCAAGGTGCTGATGTGCGCGCATCACAGCGCGATGTTTCGCTTCGAAGACGGGCACTGCATCGATGGACCATGCAAAGGCGCCAGGCTTGAGCCTGTACCGGTGCGCTGGGTGGAAAACAGCCTGGTCATGGAGGTCCCGGAGGAGGGGTGATCTACAATTTTTCACAATGCCGAGCGCAAAAAACTACCTCGGTGGGTGGGTTGGTTGCTGGCACGATGCGACGGTTTTCCTTCAGCCAATCAAACATGTGCTCAATGAAGTTTTGCTGCTGGTACCTGGAGCGATCAAATAGTATTGCTAAGTTCGGCCTCGTCTTGCGCTTTATTCTGAGCAACGGGCGCGTTACCGGTTGCATCCGGTAATGCGTCCGTTGCGGCGGATTTCATTAAATATGACTGCAACCAAATCCAATGCTGCGTCAGGGCGTTCGTACCGTTTGACCATCGTGGGCTCCTACCTTTGATGGACGCGGCCTCAACTAAGTCCCGACGATGGGGAGCGAATAAAATTTCAGTGGACTTAGTCCAGAACGTAACAGCCCACACCTTTACTGCCTGTCGAGTCCGATCTGATTAATCGTATAACCGTGTCTAGAAGAGCTTGCTGTGAGAAGTGTGGCGGGTGCTTTTCAGCGGGGGTTACGCCATAGTGGATAGACAGAAGAAAGATTTATTTTTGTAGTGTAATAGTTATAAAGATGAAAGGGTCGATCCAAGACGATTGGGTCCAGATGCGCAGTCCGCTTTGCTAGAGCGGCACGCATCTCTGGGCGATTGGAGTTAGAGTTCCAAAGGCCATTTTGTTCAGCCACACAAACCAGAGAAAAATCGTTTTCGATCGCAAGATCCTTTGCGCAGGCAATGACACAATTCAGCAGCTCATCGACCAAACAAGCGGTCGCATAGTTTTTTATCGGGTTTATGCCGCGAATAAGCAGCGCTTTTTCATTGTGGATGTATACGGTGTGTAACTGTACATTGCCTATGACTCTCCCTAAATGCTCACTGAATACATTCAAATGAAAGTGATCAGCTCTTTTGAAGAGCTCCAGATTAGTATCGGTGCAAATTCCGGTCGTCGACTTTGCAAAAAAAGAAGCTGCATTTTTAGATAAGTAAATACGGATGTAATCATGGATTTGCCGCCGTTGACCGATAATGTAGCGATAGCAATGCAGGTGTGGATTAAATTCCAAGTTGAATTTCCTGAATCCTGCGCGCTCTATGTGGGCGCAATGGTCTTGCAATTCAGACAGCGCGTGTTTCAACTCGCTAATACCCGCGGTGACTGGTCTGAAGAGCGTGTAAATAATCTCGGCGAGTGGCAAGCTCTCGTGGTCACCGGCAATTTCGTCATCATCCATATCGAAGCTATTTTCTGATAGTGGAGAAAAAACAGGGCTGTTGCCGAGTATCCGCTGACTGAACTGCAGATTGCTGATGCGTAGCGAATTGATGAGTGGGGTGATGTCTTCGCAACCTAAACAGAGAGACATCCAATAAGGCGTGGTAAGACCGTGCTTCACGGCACTTTCGAGTTTCTTTGGTTCTGCGATTGCGGCGTTTATGCTGGCGGGCTCCATCGCGGCTAGAGTGGTAAGTAACGTCGCAAGCTCGGTTGGAGTTCTGGCGATCACGTTGCGCAAAAGTGTGCGAAGGCGTCCCAGCGTATCTTTGTCACGTATGCGGTCCAGTAACAACTCCAAGGCGTCAATCGCGGAGGGATGGATAAACACCAATTGGCGAATATCGGTGAGTATCCGTTTATTGACAAACGTGAACACCAGGCGGTCTCGGTTTGTGTCGCTCTGCAGTAATAATTTGGCCGAAGGGTTGCCCAGCACCGTCCACAGCAGTTGGAACAACGCGATGGGGCAAACAGCACTGCTGGAGTCCCCATGTAGCTGGGCCTGGAGCGAGAGAAATCGATGCGCCATGGCCGGATCAATTCCGTAGTGATGCAGGGCAGGTTCCATGTAATGCAGTGCTGCCTGGGAGGAGAGTCGGGCCGCATCAAAGTCTTTTGCTGGGTTGAACGCCTGTAAGGATCGTTCGACCAATAGCATCTGATGCTCAGACTCCAGCTTTGAATAAGCTTCGTAAGCTGTACCGTTTTCAGTGTCCATGTCTGCCAGGACCTGCTGTGCGGGTGGCTTGAGCTGCTTAGCGGCTTTGATTGCATCCAGCTCTTCTTTGAGCGGCCCCAGAGCCAAACTCATGGCAGTAGCGATACTGCCCGACGCTTCTTGCGCGCCTCGCAGGCACCGACGTATTGCAATCCGTTTGCCATTATTCGTGCTGATAAGGGGCAGTGTGGCTGTCGACCCGGTGTAACTGCTGGCTATTCGAAGCGACGGAAAGGTATGAAGAATCAAGTCTTGCCAGCGAGCCGCTGCCTCATCCGGTTCCCAATGAATATCAGGCGCGAGCAGCTCGATAATATGTCCAATGATGGCGGTCAGTAAGTCCTCATGCGCGTGGAGACCAGGTTCATGATGAGCAATCACGATATGCAGCAAGTCGGGCAGGGCGCCTGCTCCCTCGACAAAAAAATAAAATCGCTGCGTGCCATGCATCAACTGTTCGGTCGTGTAAGCGCTGAACAGGGGAGAACTGAAAAAGCAGTTATCGCTTAGAGCCGTTAACTCACGTACTCGTTGCTGCTCATGGAAGTCCGTCGACAACGGAGCCTGAAGCTGCACAAAGCCTTGCTGCTCAAGGTGAAGCCTGACCAACGATATGAGTTGGCTAGCCTGATGATGGCGATGCCTGAGGGATTGCCGACTTTTTGCATCCTTCTCCGTCAAGAGATCAATCTTTTGCGATTGAAGAATGATGGAGAATTGCTGGAGAACGACCTCGTATTTATTCGGATCTATTCGCGGGCTGGCTGGACGCTCATGGGCATCCGGCCTTGATCTTAACAGGCCGCTCACCGAGACGATGTCTCCCTGGCGAATCTCGGCCGTGGCGTTTCTGAGTGTCGAATCCAGAACAATGACCTGCAACGAAAAATATTGGCTGGCCACTCGCAGGAACGTGAGGCCCCCCAGTTGCCGGACAGCCTCGCAGCGGCCACTGAATTTCACTATCTTCTCTACAAGCTCAGGCAGTTCATCTAAATGCAGAAGTAACGATGTATCACTGTTTTCAGGTGTTTGAGTGAGCTGGTCCATCACAATGACAGTCTCCTGTAAAGAGTGTGCCTTAACACTGCACCACTACTTGCTATCACTTCCCGATGGCAAGTAACTCATTCAATGCCTGCTTGAAGCTGACCAACAGGGCTTCCACGCAATCGTCAGGAATGGCGTCGCGATAGTAGGAAAGACTACCGACCAATCCGCTTTCGGTACGTAGTGTGTTAAGCGAAACATCGGTCTTAATCCCGCTCGACGGAACCCCGATACCGTGGAGCTGTGATGTGCCTAATTGGCGCTGCCGTGAAGGATAGTTATGGTGGTTATACCAATAGGGAAATCGGGAGCCGTAAGCGACATCGCGGGGCGAACAGTTGGCCTCAAAAATATGCGGCGGCAGCATGGCGTGACCATAGGCATCCAACACACAATGATTGACCTGCTCCAGCAGACGCAGAGAAGGAGACCAATCAGAAAGCCGGGGTCGAATCACCATGGGGTGAACAAAATACCCCACTACCGGCTCCAGGGCCGCGTCGGTCCGGTTGGCTACCGGAGAGCGTACGTAAAGGTCGGTCATGCCTGTGTTTCTGGCGAGAGAAACCAAGAACGCAGTGAGGATAACGGTATAAAGGCTGAAGCCCGTTCGGCTGCACAATTGCGCGATTGCGGGGTATTGCGCATCCAGGTTGAGCGGTAGAACGGCACTGCGATAGGTAAATTGCTGGGGCCGCTGAATAGCGCCGCGCAATGGAAAGGGTTCGGGCAGCTGTTTCAGTGTCTCTTGCCAAAAAACGCTATGTTTATCCAGCAGGTTTTCAGCTAAACGTTGATGTTGGGCATCGGTATAATCTGCGTATTGCAGGCAGTATTTGGCTTCGTCAGGCACGCCGGTAGCGAGTAACGACTGATAGTGCGCGCAAAGCTGGTCCACCAGAATCGCACCTGACCAACCATCAAATGCAATGTGATGGGCGGTGATGATCAGCACGTCATCCGTCCCTTGGCATTCAAGGTAGGTTGCCCGAATCAACAGTGGATGTCTCAGGTCAAAAGCGGTCGATGATTCTTCAACGATCAGATCGGCCACGGTTCGGCTGATATTGCTATCAAGCGCCAGGTTTATCAGGTGAAAAGGCAACGGAAACTCATCAAAGGCGTGTTGTAAACGACGCCACTGGCCGTGTGAGTTGAATCGAAACTGCAACGTAACGCCGGTTGCTGTTCAAGTACGGCGCCGAAGGCTTCGCGAACCCTGGCCACTGAACACTCGCCTCGAATGTAAAACGCCATCACCACATTTTCCAGATAGGCTGGGGTTTCGGGGGGCTTCTCAAGGATTTCGCGTTGGGCTAGTCCGGGTGTATCTTCACTTTCGCGCTTGCGCCATGCATGGGCGTCCAGCAATAGGCTGTTTTCACCACACTGGCGTGCGCTGCCGTTGAGCAACTCCGCCTGCTGAGCCAGTATCGGATGGTCGAAAATATCTTTGGGGGTAAGGTCAACATTGAAGAGGTTGGCAATTCTGCCAAGCAGCATCATCACCGAAAGGGAAGTCGCGCCACATTCAAAAAAATGGCTGTCGGCCGAGATCGCCTGATGGCTGAGGATTTCCTTCCAGATAGCTTGTAATCGATCCAATGTCGAAGCGTCGCCGGCGACTGACGGCGTGATGACACTGGGATTTGCATTCATCTCACGCAGCGCGTTGTGATTGACCTTGCCGTTAGGCAAAAGAGGCAGATTGGCAAGCGAATACAGCTGGCTGGGGTGCATATAGGCGGGGAGTTGGGCTGAGACTGCCTGTTTGATCCTTTGCTCAAGCAAGTGAGTCTCAACATTGGCCTCAACTACGTAACACGCACAAATCTGTTTTTCTCCGCTGGCGAGGATGTCGAGATAGACGGCGGCGCAATGCACTCCAGGTGTTTGTTGGACGACTTGCTCAATGGCCAATAGCTCGACTCTGTGCCCATTCACCTTGTGCTGGCTGTCTCGCCGGCCCAAGAAGGAGAGTTCTCCCGAGGCTGAAACAATCCCGATATCCCCTGTTTTATAGATCCGTACTGGCTTTCCATCGACGTTGAGCGTTGAAAAACGCAGCGCGTTCTCGCTAGGCGTATTCACATACCCTATCGCTACGCCTGGACCAGCGATCGCTATTTCGCCCTCTTGCTCCTGTTTGACGGGAGCACCGTGTTCATCCAGCAAATAAACTTGCATTCCGCGAATGGGTTTACCAATGGGCGGAGGCAAATCTCTGCCGCCACCCTGTTCCACGCGCCAAAAAGTCACGTCAATGGTCGTCTCGGTAGGCCCATAGAGATTGACCAGCTGACTTCGAGTCTTTGAAAAGAACTGATCGACCAACTCCCAGGTTAATGACTCGCCGCCGCAAAATACCAAGCGGCAGGGCATATGCTCGAATTGCCTTAATCGCACTAATTCACGTAACAGTGTAGGAACAAATTGCGCAATCGATATGTGCTCTTGTTGCAGTGTCAACAGTATGCCAAGCGGATGTTTAGCATAAGCCGTAGGGAGGATGACCGTACAGGCGCCAGCCGCCAGCCCAGTCCATAGCTCCCATACAGACGCGTCAAAAGCGATAGAGGTTCGTTGCAATAGAACGTCAGCTTCGGTAACGCCAAATTCATCTATAAACCATTGAGTATGATTCAATAGCCCATCGTGGCTTATTAGCACGCCTTTAGGTTCGCCTGTCGAGCCAGACGTATAAATGCAGTAAGCCGGCGTCTCCTTATTTGGCAGATTCGAACTTTTCCGTTGATAGCAACTATTGATAATGTCTTGCGGATTTATGATCCCCTCAGAAAATTGCTGAGGAATAGATACAGGGGCGTCGCAAAAAATATGCTCTATCTTGGCGTTATTCAACAAGCTCTGGATTCTTTCCTCGGGGTATTCGATGTCTATTGGAAGATAGGCACTGCCATGCTTCATGATTCCCAGGCAGACGCTTACCAGTTGGACTGTTCTCTCCATGGCAACAGCGATAATGCCGTGGCTTACGGCACCCTTTTGCTCCAGATACGCAGCCACTCGATCTGATTGTTCGTTCAGTTGTCGATAGGTTAACCGCTGTGCCCCGCATTTAACGGCGACGCGATCAGGGGAAGCGCTTACGTGGTATAGGATCATGTTTATAATACTGTCGTAAGTACAATTGTTCATATCAAACTTTTCCCTCGGCAGGCAGATGAACGATGGCTCGCAGTTATCCTGCTGACTGCAAAATCAATGTGCAACTACTAAATTTGGTAGTTGCACGCCTCCACACAGGTACTATTCTGCTGTCCATTCGCACTGCAGCAAGGCACTCCTGCGTAGCGCAGTAATGTCGTTAGAGTGAAAGGCTATGTTTGCTGATTATATAAAGGTCGCAAAGAGTATTTCGCGCATGTCAATTCCCATCGGGGTGGGAATCGTTATTCAATCCCTATATCTGGTTATTGATTTATTCTTTGTCAGTCGGTTGGGCGCTGATGCTATAGCAGGGGTCACCTCAACAGCCACCGCTGCTTTGCTTACCGGCATGCTTGGCCAACTACTGGGGATAGGTGTTGTGTCCTTGATTGGACAGGCGTTGGGGGCGGGGAAGTATGCACAGGCGCGTATATTTTTTATTCATGCAGGGCTGATGGCTATCGCCTGCAGCATATGTGTTGTCGTTGTGGGCTATATGGGCGGCGGGCGCGCCTTGTCAGTGTTAGCCTCGGGTGAGGCCGCACAAGAGATGGGCGAATCCTATTTATATGGCTATATGCCTGGATTAGCGCTGCAAATTATTATCACCGTGGGAACGTTCGGGCTGCGTGCAGCTGGCGAGCCCTATGGGCCGTTGGTTGCTCAATGTATTTCCGTTCCAATCAACTTGGTTTTGGCGCCGGTACTGATCTTCGGTGTACCGGGTGTCCCGGGGCATGGCACGTTGGGCGCTGGATTGGCTACAACCCTGGCAACCTCGGTTACAGCGGCGATTATCCTATATAGAGCCGTTGATTGTTATCGTCATTTTGCACAACCGAGAATAACGTTTCGCTGGGAAAGCATTATCGCACGACGAATCATCACAGTCGGCCTGCCAGCAGGATTGGAAACGTTTGTGATTTATGTGTACACCGGACTGATGTATTGGGCAGCTGCAAAACTGGGCGCGCAAGTGCAGGCGGCAGTCGGGATTGGGTTAATGTTAATCCAAGCACTTTTTATCCCGTCCGTTTCGGTTGCTTATGGATGCGTCCCAATAGCTGCGTACTATTTTGGCGCCAACGACATTGGAAAAGTCAAAAAAATATATGCTGTTTCGTTGGCGATGGTAGTGAGTACTATGCTGTGCTTGACGGCAGGGTGCTTTTTGTGGGGAAGCTCCATGGTGTCTTTTTTTTCCAACGACAGCCAAGTAGAAGGTAAGGCCGCCTACTTCCTGGTATGCATGTCGTTGAACTTTGTGACGTCAGGCCTAATACATATCAATGGCTCAATATTGCAGGCGTCTGGGCGAACGATCTGGTCGCTGCTGGCAATTTGTACTCGCTTGGCAACATTTGTCATCCCTCTGTTATTCCTGGTCAACCTGAACAAAATCACCCTTCAATGGTTATGCTTGCTCTCGAACTTTGCATTTTTATCTCAGGCGATAGTTAGCATTTATGCGGTGAACCTTGTCATAAAGCGACTTATGCAGATTACACCAGAGCCTGTAGCCGCTGCTTCGCTGGGATTTGATACTTTGTTAATGAACAAAGAGGGACGTGAATCATGAGCAGCTTAATGGGTTTTTCTAACAGGTGGCATTCAGCATCTGAGCTAAAACAGAGCGATCATCGCTACGCAATCCGTACCACTCTATTAAGAGAGTACAAAATTTTGCTTTCTGACAATATATTTTCAGAGAACTCTGATTTGCTGGAATCTACCGTCGACACCGGCTCTGCCATGGTCATTTACACCCCGACCGTAAATGCTCTATATGGAGAAGCGATTCGCAGAAAGTTCTCTCTGTTGAAAGGAGGCGAGCGTGTCAATTTTTTTGAGCTTGCCGTAACCGAGGAAAATAAAGAAATTGAGATGTCGCTGGAAGTGTGTCGCCTGGCGAAGGAAGTCAACTTGCCAAGAAATGGCCAGATTATTGCCGTCGGTGGCGGCGTATGTCTGGACATTGTCGGGTTTGCAGCATCGATATACAGGCGCGGTGTAAAGTGCATAAAGGTTCCGACCACATTCATTGGCATGATTGATGCTGCGGTCGGCATAAAGAACGGAATTAACTATGAGGGTAAAAAAAGTGTCCTGGGGTCATTTTACCCGGCGGAGTATACCTTTGTTTGCCCTTGTTTTTTAAAGACCCTCGCCGTAGAGCATTTAAGATCCGGATTTGCGGAAGCGATCAAGATAGCGGTCATCAAGGATGCGGTACTTTTCAGGCAACTGGTCAACGTCTCGGCTCATATAAATGAGGAGAAGCTCCAAGGCGCAATCGGCTGGGAGATTATTGACCGCTCTGTGGCTGGCATGCTGACGGAATTGTCTGAGAATTTGTATGAGCTTGATAGTTATCAGCGGTATGTTGATTTTGGTCATACCTTTAGCCCTCACATTGAATCGGCGACGAACTATAAAGTGAGTCATGGTGAAGCCGTGGCTATCGATATTGCCTTATCTGCCGTCATCAGTGCCCAACGCAATCTGCTGGCGTGGGATACCTGCCATGTCATTGTTAATACGCTGAAAAGTGCAGGCTTGAGAGTGACCGTCCCCGGAGAGGTCGAGACTGCAGCCCTGTATGAATCCTTGGTGGCGATTGTTGCGCATCGTGCCGGAGCGCTGAACCTGGTTATCCCTGTAACGATTGGCACGGTTGCTTATATTGAACACTGGCGTGAGCTTTCTTGTGGGCAGTTACAGCAGGCGGTTACTTACCTGGAATCCTACGATGACTAATGTCGGTTGCGCGGCCTGGAGCTTGCCCGAATCCGGCCTGCCTGGCACGTTGCCTGACGGAATGATGATGCACGTGGGCATCCAGACGCTCACCCAAATGCGTATGTTGAGGGAGTGCCGTGTCGCCAATGAGCAACAACTACGTCAATGTCTGGGGTGTAGCGATAGTCGTCAAAAAATCAGTGCCATAGGATTGAACCTAGTTGAGGATTTTGGCCTGAATAGTTATGCCGGGAAAAAATTCAGAACTGAATTTTTTCAATTCTGCCTACATGTTGTCCACGCAGCAGAGTTTTTGGATGTACCCGTCGTGTATATCCCAAGCTTCAATAAAAATGAAATAGTGGGGGCTGATGACCTTGCCGAAACGGCAACGTTCTTCAAAGAATTATGTCAGGCGGCGCAACGACACCCGGTCTTGATTGCCAGTGAAAACAGTTTGTCGGCGGAAAAACAGTTAGCGCTGGTGTGTCAGGTTGGCGAACCCAGTTTCAGAGTACTTCTGGATATCTTTAATCCACTTCGCTGGGGCCACTCAGTTGAAGAGATTATTTCTTCAGTTCATCCCTACTTACTCTCCCAAGTCCATGTAAAGGATGGTGTGTTGCCCGGTTATGATAATGCCCTCCTGGGGCAGGGCGAAGGAAATGTTGCTGCCATTATTGAACGAATAGAGCAACTGGGATTTTGTGAAGCCTACATCCTTGAAAATGACTACTCCAAACTTTCAATGGAGGGGATGAACGCCGATATCGCTTTTCTGTGCTCATGTATTTCCGGTACGCAAGGGTAAATATCAGAGGATATAGCAAATGTTTAGCAAGAAAAATCTGCGCCAAACGTTGGAGCAATCGGCGTCAATCAGAATGGGTGCATCGCATCCGTTTTGTAAAGAGATCGACTGGGCGGACAACTATCACGTCTTTGTCAATCGGATACCTGTTGGGCCGGAAAGTGATTTTCCTGTTCATGCAGCGTTGAAACGTTGGGGCGGAGTACTGTCCGGCATAAATTATATTGTCAAGGATAGCATTGACGTGGCTGGGTTCCCGACAACTAACGGTACTCTAGCCCTGAACAGCAATTACCCGTCAGTTGATAATTCATTGGTTGCCCGCTTGAGATCCCTGGGTGCCATGTGTATCGGCAAAGCTAATCTGGATGAAATGAGTTATGGCTGGTCATCCGATAACCCCTACTTCGGGCGCGTGGTCAATCCTGCTTACCCTCATCACTCGCCGGGTGGCAGCAGCGGCGGATGCGCGGCAGGAGTAGCGGGCGGTGCTGCCTATTTCGCCGTCGGCGAAGATACAGTGGGTTCTTTACGTATTCCGGCGGCGTTCTGTGGCGTTTCTGCTTATCGAGCACCTCACCCAGGGTTTGCCACAAATGGAGTTTGTCCGCTGACGTCTTCCGGTTACGATCAGTTAGGGCTGATCGCCAACACCCTTGACGATATTTCGTTGTTGGACAGTCTCATCCATGAGTACGAAGAACTGCCCGCCGTAGAGCCTATCAATTTGCATATTGCTGTTGCGGCAAACTTTTCTCTGGCGGCATTGATGCCGAGTATTGAAGAGAGCATGTACGAGGCAATATTTAAACTTTCCGCAGCAGGTGCCCATATTGTCATGCAAGAGGTGCCTGCTTCATTCGAATTGGCTGCCCATGCATTAGCAACGATCGTCAACCATGAGTTGTTAACAGCGTTTAATCGTTATCTCGGTTCTCGATCACAGGGGCCTGCGACACTGGAAGATCTACTTCAAAATCGTGATACCTCGGCAGCCAATAAAATCAAGGCTCTGGCTTTTCCACCAGGCAGACCAAGCTTACCCGTGTATGAACGCGCTCAGGCGGTCGCGGGGAAAATAAAGCAAGACGTTGTGGATTATTTCAAAACAAGTAAGTGCCAAGTGCTAATACATCCCACTGTGGGAATAACAGCGCCTGCGATAAATCATCGAAATGAATTTTCAACTGATCAGTTGGTGCTGGCCCGCCATGTTTCGGTTGCCACTTGCGCTAAAACTGTCGCAATGAATTTCTCCGTGATGGGCCCAGACGCGTTACCGGTCGGTATTGAAATGTTGTGCTCCCCGGCTATTGATCATCAGCATGTATTGGCGATTTGTCGCACTATCGAAACCATCGTCAAAGGATGAGGCATCTCCAGGGTCGTAGTAAATCCTGTCATTTAAACATTGCGAGGCAAGGTTTATGAAGCTTTTGAATGTTGAAATTTAAATCAATTCTCGGTGCAATCGAAAGTGCAACTATTGTCCCGTGTCGATTATGCCTCTCCCTCATGTGCCCCGATTAATTCAGGAGAATGTGCTGTCGTCGTTTATTTTTCGGCTGGAGGCAATAGACTTCGATGGGAGAATCTCATTTCATTTTTATAATGAGCCGTTAATACATCCGGGTTTGGAAGATATTGTCAGGCGTATTTTACAGGCGGTGCCAAAATGCCGCCCTGTACTGTTTACAAACGGTGATTTGCTTACTCAGCAGCGGTATGACTCGCTGGTCGATGCCGGCATGCAAATGATAGTTATCACTTCCCACAGCGGAAAATCACACCCACCCAGGCCCAAACAAGTTGTCCAGTTCTCTGACGATCTGGTGCTGACCAATCGTGGCGGAAAAATGATGGAGCTGCCCAAAGCCACGGAACTGGACATCTCTCAACGGTGTTTTGCCCCTACCGAAATATTGATCGTCACGATCACTGGAGATGTTGTTCTGTGTTACGAGGACGCTTATCGAAGCCATGTCATGGGCAATATATGCGACCAGTCCATTGCCGAGATTTGGAACAGTGATAACTACTCGCGTATTCGAGGAGAGTTGGAAATCGGCAATCGAAAAGGTGCGTGCGAGATGTGCACAAACTGTACCAATCGTGCCCATACCACACCGGGTAAGTCCGATCGCTCCGAACCCTTTTGGGATCTGATTTCTTGAACCATTTCTTTTATCCAAACCACAACCTGTCATCAGGAAACAGTCATGAATATTCATACTACTGATACGACAACTTCAATTGGCTCCAACACACCTGTGACAACGCAGGCTTGGCCAAAATGGCCTTCCCACGACAGCGGTACTCTGAAAGTGATTACAGAGGTGCTGGAATCGACACGGTGGACGATAAGTGGAGCTTATAGCGGCCAGGAGGCCTATGAGAGACGATTTGCAAGGGCTTTTGCCGAGTACTGCGGCACTCGATATTGCACGCCTGTCACTAGCGGAACCTCTGCGCTGACGATTTCCCTGCTGGCATTGGGCGTAGGGGCGGGCGACGAAGTATTGGTCCCTGGCCTGACCTGGGTTGCCTGCGCGTCCGCTACCTGCAGCGTGGGCGCAGTCCCGGTGCTGGTTGATATTGATCCCGAGTCCATGGCGATGTCACCGCAAGCGGCCGAATCACGGATTAACGCGAAAACAAAGGCGATCTTACTTGTACATCCCTACTGCCGAACGGCGGACATCGACGCGTTCCTGGACATTTGCGAGCGTTACACAATCCCGCTGATTGAGGATTGCTCGCAGGCTCACGGGGCAATGTGGCGTGGCCGTAAGGTAGGGGCATTTGGTGCCCTGGGATGTTTCAGCATGCAACAAGCCAAGGTGCTGACCTCAGGAGAGGGGGGAGCCGTTGTGACATCGGATCCCGTACTGGCGCAGAAGCTTGAGCAACTGAGGGCTGACGGCCGGCTGTTTTCGGGGGCGCCTGGAGTGAGACGTTTGGAACTGGTAGAGCGAGGAACGGTTCAAGGGCAGAATTTTTGCCTCACGGAATTTCAATCCGCCATATTGCTCGACCGGCTGCAGCACCTGGATCGGCAGAATGCGCAGCGTGAAGAGTGCGCAGAGACCTTGCAGGCGTTGTTCGAAGGAGAGGGGGACTTCGTCACCTTCTTGCGACGTGATCCACGTAATACACGGTGTACCTATTACAACCTGGTAATGAAAGTAGGGCTCGAAAAGTACTTTCCTGGATGCACGATAGACGCCTTGGCCCAGGCAATGACCGAAGAGTTGAATGTTCAAGTCAGCCCGCTTTATCAACCGATGAATAAGTTCACGTTGTACAACCCACTGTCGAGCCCAAGAATAAAGAACTTTAGCAATAAGGGCGATTTCGAGCCGACGCGTTATCAACTACCCCAAGCTGACTCAGCAAGGCGTCATCACATCACGCTGCCAAACTGGGTTTTGCTGGGAGGCGCCGACGCGGCGCAAACCATTGCCCAGGCCTTGAGAACATTGGTTGCTCAGCCGCGTAAGGTCCTCTCCGCTCGCCAGGCACCGACATCCGACGCGTTTTAACGTCACTCATAAGGTCACATGCCATGAAAGCCGTGAGTATCACCATTATCGGACTGGG
Source organism: Pseudomonas sp. YuFO20 (assembly GCF_035064975.1). NCBI lineage: Bacteria > Pseudomonadati > Pseudomonadota > Gammaproteobacteria > Pseudomonadales > Pseudomonadaceae > Pseudomonas > Pseudomonas sp. YuFO20. The sequence goes on along the minus strand of NZ_JAXDEO010000014.1, from coordinate 20,666 downwards.
TCCTCGAGGGCTTTGCGTGCTGGAGCGTATTTTGTCGCTGGCCGCGCAACAGCCTGAGCAACAGGTACAGATCGTTGTCGTTAATAAAGGCATGCCGGGGCGGGGCGTTCATGGGCAGTCCCTCTCCGACAGGTTTCTTCTGAATACTGTGGCAGGCTTATTGACCCTGATCCCCGGGGGTGAATTTCAGCCATCATTGCTCAAAGGCACGTTTGCGGATTTCTTGCCCTGGCTGAAGCAAAATGGGATCGCGGCGGATGCCGGCTCTTACGTGCCCAGACGCCTGTTTGGGGCTTACTGCCATGAGCTGTATCTGCACTTGTTGGAACGTTGTCCGCTGAATTGCCAAGTGGAATATATCGAAGACGAGGCTATCGATATACAACAGGCCGGGCGGAAAGAAGTCACCTGTTTGCTTACGCGGCGCAAGATTGTCAGTGACCATGTAGTGGTTGCTATCGGTCATATGTTTCCAGTGGCCAACAGCCAAGAAATGATCGCTGATATCTACACCGCTGAACTCAGTAGCCTGAACATCCCTGCAGGCAGCACTGTCGGGATACAAGGTTTTGGTTTGACGGCCATGGATGCTATCGCTGAATTGACCCGGGGTAGGGGAGGTGTTTTTTCCGATGGCGTCTATAAGCCGTCAGGTAACGAGCCAAATATCATCCTTTTCTCTCGTAGCGGACTGCCCTCACGGGCACGTCCTGTCGATGATGGTCGCGCTGCCTTTGCTCCGACGCTCCACTTCAATGAGCAAGCCGCAATGGCGTTGCGCAAGCAGCGGGGGCAGGCAGCTATCAACTTCATGACGGAAATTTATCCGCTGCTCGCCCAGGATGTTGCACAAGCCATGCTGGACCGGGAGGTGCCGACGCAGGCCTCCATGGAGTTGATGAATGGCTTGCTTTGGCCTGAGATGTCACAAAAAAACAGCGAGGAATACAGTGCTTCGGTCGTTGAATTCGTAAAACAAGATCTGTATGAGGCTCATTTGGGGCTATCAGGAAGTGCCATGAAACGTGCAGTTGAAGTCTTGATGAGCGCAAGGGATTCCATCAGGACCGTTGTGAATTACGGGGGACTGACGCCATCCTCCCATAGTTGGTTCTACAACCACTTTGCTTCAGCAATTAATCGCACTGCAATCGGTCCGCAGCATGACCGCCATGAAGAGTTGTTAATGTTGCTCCATGCGGGGATTGTTTCAACGCCACTCGGTCCCGCCCCCGAATTGCAATGGGCGCCAAAGAGGCGATGCTGGAATGTGAAGTCAACCGTATTTGACACCCCAGTATCTTTTGATCTCAATCACCTTCTGCAAGGCTATACCTCTCAACCGACGTTGAAGAAAAACACCTCTGTGTTACTGGGCGCACTGGTTGACGGAGGGCGAATTCATGCTCGTTATATTGATTGGCTCGCGACACCAGGGTTCGCCGTGAATGCTGAATCAAAGGCCGTGTCGACGCATGGTGTAGTACAAGAACATTTGTTCATTACAGGGGTCATGAGCGAGGGCAGCACCTACTACAACTGGTATGTCCCTACGATAAACGGAAAATCCACACCTTTCGTTGAAGCGCAGAGAATCGCTTCTGCTGTATTAGAGTATGACAAGGAGACGTCCGATGAGGTCTCTGGAGAGTAAAACAGCATGGGTGACGGGCGCCAGCTATGGCATTGGTCGGGCTATTGCTGACGCGCTCAGGGAGGCAGGATATGCAGTTGTTACCTTGCAGCGGGGTGGCGGAGATGTTGCCTGCGATCTTTATAAAACAAAGAAGATAGAGCAGGTTTGGCAAGCGGCTGAAAAAATCAAAGGTATGCCCGATCTGCTCGTTTTAAATGCAGGAGCCTGTGTTGATGATGAGTTCATAAACACTCATTTACCCGGACTGCAGGCGATCTTTGCGCTTAATGTATTCAGCCCTCTCTTATTGGCACGGCTGGCTATACGCCGGTGGCAGGAGGAACAAAGGGCAGGACATATCGTTTTCATCGGTTCACAGGCAGCTTTGCCCGGTGCAAAGCAGACAGGCAACTCCCTATACACTGCCGCCAAAGGTGCATTGCACGCCATCATCGGTCCCTTGGCTTGGGAGTGTGGCCAGACGATCAGGATAAACTGCATCGCTCCTGGGGATGTCATGACACCCGGAGAAGAAAAGAGCCTGAAAACAAGATCGAACAAAACGGGTACTGATGTGAAGGAGTTGATCGCCTTGGCAGCAAAAAATAGCGCACTCAATCGCTGGGTAAAGCCAGAAGAGATTGCGCAGGCGGTGATTTTTCTTGAACATTGCACTGCAATGACTGGGACGATAATGAACCTGAGTGCCGGTGCAACCATCCATTGATATTCTGGATTACAGTGATTTTAAATCTGGAGTCACCGAATTGATTTTATAGTAGCTATAAGGCTATGTACTCATGGTATTGCCTTAATCACACTGAAGCTATGTTCATTTTTACATAAACTTCAGCTTGCGCGTCTCATATGTAGCCTTTGACTATTGCATGGGCAATGGCCTGAGCTCTGTTGGTTGTACCCAACTTCTTTTGTATTGTTTTATGGTGGAAGTTTATCGAGTCTTGCGAAAGCCCGAGGATTGTTGCGATTTCCTCTGAAGTTTTCCCATCTGCACCCCAGAGTAGTATTTCTCTCTCTCTTGGTGATAAAACTGCTTTTTGTGGAATAGGTTTATTGTGCAAGAAAAGCTTATTATACATTTCTTCTGTCATGATTTTTGTTAGTGTGCGTGAGATTTTTAGTTCGAGGCTTTCAATTTCATGATTTGCTCTTGCTAAAAGAAAATTCTCTCGTACACCTTCTGCTCTTTGAGTTGATTGAGTCATGAAGAAAATCGAATCATTTAGATTTATCGTATGTTTTACTTTTTGATTTGGTGTTTGGCTAAGGCTTGCTAAGTGTTCTGGGCTGACTTGAAATTGCCCTATAGTTCTCTGATGGATATTTCTCGTAAAAATGCATGATGTATCAAGGGGATAATTGCCATAAGTATACGTTTTTGGGTTTGAAAAAGGGGTCGGATGCTGAATACGGTAGGAGAAATACTCAAAATTCATTTTTTTTATCACTTCAAGGCATGTGATCCATAAGTCTTCGATTGTTTCGCTGCCACGGATAACGGTGCGTATGTGGTTTTTTAGGGAAAGTAGATCGGTACTGTTCATAATGGTCCCCTTAGCAACTTAATTGTTCGTAAGCTGGGGCTACTATTCACGACTGTAGAGAAATTGTTAAGTCAGATTCGTCCTGCTTTTTCATTCCGTTTTCCATTTGCCGGGAGAGATAAATCCTACAGAATACGTGCTCGATTCAACTGTCTGGTTGGATAATGTAGGAGTTAGTCGATGCGCGTAACAATATGGCGGTTCTCCTTCAGCCACCCGAACGAGCGCTTGACTCCCCCAAACCTCGAATTCCTTAATCCCCCGAACTGGAGCAGTTAGGCGAGGAGGGCTGAACTACACTCTTTCGGGTGAATCACGCCCATCAGGAGATCATCATGAAAAGGTTGTCACCCATCGGCCTGTGCGTCGCACTGTCGTTATTCAGTGCCCAGGGATGGACCCAGACGGTAGTACCGCTGAAGGGCCAGACTTCGCAACAGACTCAACTGGACATCAACGAATGCAACAGCATCGCCGCCAGCAGTGCATCGACCACGTCGACACCGTCGGGCGGACGGTTGAAGGGCGCCGCGGTGGGCGCTGCGGCCGGTGCGGCCGGGGCCCAGGTGCGCGGGCGTCAGCATGACGAGTTTTATGATCGAGTCGATGACGATAACAAGCAGGACTACCGACAGGACCGCGCCAAGCAAACGGCGGCGGCAGGTGTTGTGGTCGGCGGTTCGCGCCAGCGCCAGGAGCGCCGGGAGCAGGAGAAAACCAACGCCGCGACCACTTCGACGGCGTATACCAGTTGCTTGCAGGGCAAGGGGTATCAGGTTAATCCATGATCAAACTGGATCTGTAGAGGCGAGGCTGGTGTTTTGCCGCTGATCCAGCAAATACACCATCAGGCAGGCATACAGCGTCACGGCGATGAACAGCCCCATGCGCACCGCAAAAGCGGTGTAGACGTCCTTGCCCGCCAGGCTGTCCTGCACCGATTGCCCGAGCAGGATAATCAGGGTGACCAAGGTGTTGAGCCAGAAGCCCGGGCTAAACCGCCCCGGGCTCAGGCCATAGAGCTTGCGCGCCAGGATCAGGGCGAACAGCAGCATCCACAGGAAGAACATCCACAGGTGCACAAAGACCGTCAGTGCGCTCCAGAACGCAATGGCCAACAGGCCGCCCAGCAAGGTCGAGCCAATCAGCTCGCGGGCGGCGTCACGGGCGTTGGTGGTGGAGCTCTGCTGGCCCAGGCTCACGGCCTTGAGCACGATCGGCATGTAGCTGGCGGGGTCGATCAGGGCCAGCAGAAACGTCGGCATTACGATCAGGGTTGCGCGCAACGCCACCCGGTCGACGTTTTCGGTGGATAGAGCCGGGGCGGGTGGGGGCGTCGGGGTATTGGCCGGTTCGGGGAACAGCCAGTGACTCACCCTGCCGATCAGGACCGCCAGGAGCAAGCCGCTGGTCAGCGCCTTGATCACCGTCGCCGCCAGGCCGAAGTCGGCGACTCCGGCTGCGGGGATCATGGTCAGGCCGATCACCAGGAATGTCACCACCAGGTTGTTGCCGCCCCGTTGGCCGTATCTAAAGACCGCCAGCAGGCCTAGGCCGATCAGCAGCACGCCGCTGAAGGCGTAATAACGCAGCAGGGGGATCAGCAGCAGGCCGATGCCGGTGGTCAGCATGGCGGTCAGCGCCAGCACCAGGGTGGCCTTGAACGGCAACGGGCGATTGATGCTGACCAGCAACAATGCCCCCAGCACCGGTGCCAGGAACGGGATCGGCATCCCCAGGCCAAAACTCACTGCCAGGCACAGCGCAGTGCCACAGGCCAGGCGCAGCGCGCGCTGCACCCTCGGCGAACGCTTAGTAGGCATACGACAGCCAGCTCATCAGCCACAGAAACAACCGGCCCAGTGGATTGAGCACGTTGCCTTCGGAAGGGAAGGCCATGACTTCGGCCTGGCCACCGGAGCGGATCGCGCGGTTGTCCTTGAGCATCGACAAGGATTCGGCCGAGAACTCGATGATCACCGGAAAACGCTGGGCGGGGCGCAGCCAATCACGGCTGTTCTGCACCGTCGGCAGGCTGCCGGGCGCAGCCGGGGTGCCCACGCTGACCCCGTAGCCGACGCTGCGCACGCGGCCCTGGAACACTTCGCCGGGCAGCGCATCGAGGGCAATGGACACCGGGGTCTCGGGCCTGACCAGGGCGAGGTTGTTCTCGGTCATGTCGGCGCTGATCCAGACATCGTGGATTGCAATCAGGGTCATGACCGGGTTGCCGGCCGCGGCGAACTGGCCGACGTCGGTGCGCAGGTCGGTGATCAACCCGGCCGAACGGGCGCGGATCTGCGTGTTGGACAGATCCAGTTCGGCTTTCGACAGGGCAGTGGCGGCGCTGCGCAGCAGGGCGTTGTCCTCCTCTTTGCCACCTTCCTGCTCCTTCGCACGCTGGACTTCAGCGCGGGCAGCGGCGACCTGGCTGGTGGCCGCTTCGCGGGCGGCGCGGGAAACCTCCAGCAGGCGCACGGAAACGGTCCCGGGGTCTTCACGGTACAAGCCTTCCAACCGCTGGTTATCCTGTTTTGCCTTGAGTTCGTTGGCTTGTGCCGCGCGCAGACTGGCTTGGGCCGAGGCGATACCGGCGGTGCTGGCACCGATCTGCCGGCGGGTGGATTCCAAGTCGGCACGCGCACGGTCAACGGCGATCTGGTAGGGCTGCGGGTCCACCTCGAAAATCACCTCGCCAGCCTTCACGTCCTGGTTATTGCGCACATTGACGCGGATCACCCGGCCGGCGACTTCCGCCGCCACCGGAATCACGAACGCGCCCACCCGTGCCTGCTGGGTATACGGTGTGAAACGGTCAGCCAACAGGTACAAGGCCAGGCTGACAACGATCAACAACAAAACCCACTTGATGCCTTTTTTCGCTGGATCGGCGGCAGGCTGCGCTGGCTGAGGGGAGGGCGCGGCTTCAGTCATGGTTTTTTCACCTGAGTGGGCAAGGGGGAGGCAGGCTGCTCAGCCGGTGGATCGTTGAGCAGGTCGCCCCAGTCAGTCCGTTGTTCCATTTGCTGGCGCGTGGCGGCATCGACCCTGGGCTGGGCGCTGTACCAACCGCCGCCCAACGCCTTGTACAGGGCAATCACATTGCTCACCGCATCGCCACGGCTGACCAGGTAATTGTCTTGCAGTTCGAGCAGCGCGCGCTGGGCGTCCAGCACCCGCTGGAAGTCCGAGTAACCTTCGCGGTACAGCGTGTTGGCCAGCGCCAACGAACGTTGTGCGGCGCTTTCGGCCTCGCGCAGGATGCGTTCGCGTTGCAGCGAGCGGGTCAGGCCGTTGGCGGCGTCATCCGCTTCGCGTGCAGCCTGGCGCACCTTGTCGCGATAGGCTTCGATCAACTGCTGCAAGCGCGCATCCTGCACGCGTATGTTGTTGGCGATGCGGCCATAGTCGAACACGTTCCAGCGCAGGCTCGGCCCGCCAATCAGGTCGAGGCTGCGGGAGGTTGCGCTCAAGGAGTCGGTGGACCAGACGATGCTTCCCAGCAACGTCAGGGCCGGGTAGTAATCGGTTTCGGCCACCCCGACCAGCGCAGACTGCGCCGCGACATTCAGCTCGGCGGCGCGCACATCGGGCCGGCGCAGCAGCAGGTTGGCCGGCACATCCTGCAGCACGGCGCGATCCACCAGCGGGATCAACCGGGTGTTGTCGACCACCAGTGGCAGCGCACCGGGTGCCTGGCCGATCAACACGGCTAACGCATTGCGGGTGCGATGGAGCTGATCTTCCAGAAGGGGGATAGTGCTCAACGTGCCCAGGTATTGGGTCTTGGCTTGTTGCAGGTCGAGTTCGGCGGTCTGGCCGCTGTTGAATAGTTTTTCGGTGATCTCGTAGTTGCGATGTTGCTGCTTGGCGTTTGCATTGGCGACGCGCAGGCGCGCCTCGGTGGTGCGCAGGAAAAAATAGCTGTCGGCGACTTGCGCCCGCAGCAGGACCAGCACGTCGTCGTAGTTGGCTTCAGACGCGAAATAGCTGGCATCGGCGGCTTCGATGGCACGGGCGAAGCGACCCCAGAAGTCCAGCTCCCAACCGACATCGAACCCGGCGCTGTGTTGCCATAAATGGCTGTCCACCGGGTTATCCCCGCCGGACTGATGACGGTCGATGTACACGCTGTCAGCGGCGATCTGTTGCAGCTGCGGGTAGCGCCCGCTCTCGGCGATGCCCAATTGTGCGCGGGCTTCCATCACCCGCAGGCCGGCGATCTTCAGGCTGGAGTTGTGCGCGTCCGACTCGGCAATCAGGCGGTCGAGCACCGGGTCGGCGAAGATCTGCCACCACTGGCGGATGTCCGGGTACTGCGCGCGTTGACTGGCATGTTCAAGGGCCGGGGTGTTCCAGTGGTCGACCCATGGTTCGCCGGGCGGCTGGAAGTCCGGACCCAGCCGAACGCACCCGCCAAGGACCGCTACCCCAAGCAGCAGCAGTCGACCATGCCGCATCCGTGTGGATGTACCTGATTGCATTGGGTGTTTTCCAACCAAAGGACATCACAGCAGCATAGCCGTCCGTAAGCCTTCTGCATGGCCTGGAGCGCCGGTACGCAAAAACGTCGCGACTGTCGCAAAAACGACCTGTTTACGCTGAACGCGAACCCTCGACAGTTTTCTGTTGAACGAGTGTTCAGCTTGGACTATGTTCGTTCCACCTTCTTCCCGGCTGGTTGCGGGCTTGCGTTTCTTCATATTGAACGAGGCACTGGCATGCGGTTTTCACCCTTTGTTGAGCGGACGCCCGGTGTTGGCACCGCGGATTTTCCCGCCGCCGATTTCATCACCGAGGCCGCTCTTGATGTGCCTGCTGAAGGTGACACATACAACAGCGAATTTACCGACCGACTTGCCTTGCGCGAAGCGCTTGCCGACCACTATGGCAAGCAGCTCAATCGAGAGCCGAAGACCGCGAGCGTGATCACGCTGGACGGGGCGCAGAACGCCTTGTTTGTCACGTCGATGTGCCTGCTGGCCGCAGGTGACGAGGTGATTGTCCTCGATCCGATGGTCCTGACCTGTGAGGCGTCGCTCAAGGCCTGCGGCGTCAAGCTGGTGCAGGTGGCGATCTCGGCGGATGCCACAGCGCTGGCCAAGGCGATTACCCCGCGGACCCGGGCAATTTACCTGTCCGGCCCGAAGCGCAACCCTGAAGCCTTGCAAGCCATCGCCGGACTCGCCATCGCCCATGACCTGTGGGTGGTGATCGACGAGGTCCATGACGAACTGACGCTGCAGCACCCGCATCTGAGTCTCGCGGCAGCGCCGGGCATGGCCGAGCGTTGCGTGGTGATCGGCAGCCTGGCGAAATCCCACCCGATGGCCGATTGGGCCATGGCCTGGATCGTCGCTGATCCCGCCCTGGTCGCGCATGCCGAGTCCCTGGTATTGGCCAAGGCCTCCCAGCGTATCCGCGATTTTGTCCAGGCGTTGCAAGCGCCAGCACCCAAGCCTGTGATCAGCCGCGTGTCGAGCGAACCGGTCAGGGAGCCGGTCACTGCGCGAACCATGATCGAAGTCGACCGCCTGCACAAACGTTTTGGCAACATCGAGGTGCTCAAGGGCGTGTCCCTGACAGCCCGCGAAGGCGAGGTAATCTCGCTGATCGGCGCCAGCGGCTCGGGCAAAAGCACCTTGCTGCGCTGCATCAACATGCTCGAAGTGCCGGACCAGGGGCGCATCCTGGTGGACGGCGAAAGCATTCACCTGAACCACACCCGCCCCGGCGCACCGCTGGTGGCTGACGCCAAACAGCTGGTGCGCATCCGCTCGAGCCTGGGCATGGTGTTCCAGAATTTCAACCTCTGGCCCCATCGCACGGTGCTGGAAAACCTCATCGAAGCGCCGACCCAGGTCCTTCGTGAGAGCAAGGCGGAGGCCACCGAACGTGCCGAAGCCTTGCTCGATCGGGTGGGCCTTGCGGCCAAGCGCAACGAATACCCGGCGTTTCTCTCCGGGGGACAGCAACAACGGGTGGCCATCGCCCGGGCCCTGGCCATGCGGCCCAAGGTCATGCTGTTCGATGAACCCACCTCGGCACTCGACCCGGAACTGGTCGGGGAAGTGCTGCGGGTGATCCGCTCTCTCGCCGAAGAAGGTCGGACCATGATCCTGGTAACCCATGAAATGGCCTTCGCCCGCGATGTCTCGTCCAAAGTCGCCTTTCTGCATCAAGGGCTGATCGAGGAAACCGGTTCGCCGGACGAAGTGTTCGTACACCCACGCAGCGAGCGTTGCCGGCAATTCGTCAACGCTCATCAAACTCGCTAACACCAATAAAAAGACGGGAAAACACCATGGGAAATCGACGTTTTGCACACTGGTTGACCGGCGCCGGCTGTTTGCTGCTGGCCGCCATGAGTTCGGCACAAGCCCAGCCGATCCGCTTCGCGGTCGCCGCCGAACCCTATCCGCCGTACACCGAGAAACAGGCCAACGGCGAGTGGAAGGGCTTTGAAGTGGACCTGATCCACAAGCTGTGCAGCGAAATGAAAGCCGAGTGCGAGATCAAGGAAGTGGCGTGGGACGGGATCATTCCGTCGCTGCTGGCGAAGAAGATCGACGTGATCTTTTCCTCGATGTCGGTGACCCAGGAGCGGGAAAAACAGATCGCCTTCAGCAAGGCGTACTACGACTCGGTCATCGCCGTGGTCGGGCCCAAGGACGCTTCGGTGAAGAAGTACCCGGACGACCTCAAGGGCAAGACCATCGGTGTGCAGAACTCCACGGTCAGCGCCAGCTACCTGAAGACCTACTACGAAAAAATCGCCGACGTGAAGTACTACGACACCCAGGACTCGGCCAACGCCGACCTGATCGCCGGGCGCCTCGACCTGATGATGGCCGACGGCACCGCCATGGCCGCCTTCGTCAAGACCCCCGACGCCAAGGACCTGGCCTACCTCGGCGCCGTGCCGTACGACCCGATCTTCGGCAAGGGCGTGGGTGCCGGCCTGCGCAAGGATGACACCGAGCTCAAGGCCAAACTCGACAAGGCCATCCAGGAACTGCTGGCGAGCAAGGACTATGACGATCTGTCCCAGAGCTACTTCGGCACGAGCGTGAAGCCGGCGTTCTGACCTGGAATAGAAGCTCTGGCGGAACACATATCCCCTGTGGGAGCGGGCTTGCTCGCGAAGGCGGATTGGCATTCAACAATGATGTCGACTGACACACCGCCTTCGCGAGCAAGCCCGCTCCCACAGGGGGCAAGTGGCGCCTTCGAGGTCACTGACTGGAGACTCAAATGCCAGCAATGTTCGATTTGATCAGTTTCAGCGAGCAGGGATGGGGCACGGCGCTGCTCAAGGGCCTGTGGATGACCCTGCAGATCTCCGCCGGGGCCTTCGTGGTCGGGCTGGCCATCGGCCTGGTGGTGGCCTGTCTCAAGTTGGGTGGGCCTAGACCCGTTGCAGCGCTGGCTCGCGGCTACACGACCTTGTTCCGCGCGGTGCCGGAGCTGTTGCTGATCCTGTTGCTGTACTACGTCGGCTCCATGCTGCTCAACTCGCTGATGGCAACCCTGGGTTACGACGCGGTGAATGTCAGCGGGCCGCTGGCGGCGATCGTGGTGCTGGGCCTGGTGCAGGGCGCCTACGCGTCAGAGATTTTCCGGGCGGCGATCCAGGCCATTCCCTTCGGCCAGATCGAAGCGGCGAAAGCCTTCGGCCTGCACGGTTTCGGCCTGTTCCGGCGCGTCACGCTGCCGATCATGGCGCCCTACGCGATGGCGGGGATGGCCAACCTGTGGATCAATCTGATCAAGGACAGCGCCCTGATCAGCGTGGTCGGCACCAACGAGCTGTTGTACACCGCCCGGCAAGGGGCGGGTTCGACGCGTCATTACCTGTTGTTCTACCTCACGGCCGCGGCGCTGTACTACGCGGTGACGCTGGCGTCCAACTACCTGTCGGGACGGCTCGAGCGACGCATTCGTCGCTGGATGCCTCTTGCTGACTAAATCGGCAGAGAGAATGAAATGATTCCAGCGTGGATAGTTGAATACGCGTCGCTGCTGGTCCGAGGGCTGCAGACGACCCTTTTGATCCTGGTGATTTCCAGTGTGTTCGGTTTTGTCCTGGCGGTGCTGGTGGCGCTGGCGCGGATCTCGAAGAACAAGGTCATCGCCAAGCTCAGCCTGTTCTACACCAGCGTGACCCGCGGCACCCCCTTGCTGATCCAGATCTACATTTTCTACTACGGCCTGGGCAGCCTGTTTGCGCAGTTCCCGCTGATTCGCGGCAGTTTCCTCTGGCCATACCTGCGTGACGGCTACTGGTACATCGTGTTCGCCCTGGTGGTGTCGGTGGGGGCCTATGTCGGCGAAGTGATCCGCGGTGGCCTGCTGGCGGTGCCCAAAGGCGAAATGGAAGCGGCTTCGGCGTTTGGCATGACCCCGCGCCAGACCCTGTTGCGGGTGCGCTTGCCCCGGGCACTGCGCCTGCTGTTGCCGACGCTGGCCGGGGAAACCGTGATGCTGCTCAAATCCACGGCCCTGGCCTCGACCATTGCCGTGATCGATCTGTTGGGCGCGGCCAACGTGGTGCGCGCGCAAACCCTGCAAGTGTATGAGCCGTTGCTGCTGGTGGCCGGTGTCTACGTGTGCCTGACGTTCCTGATCGAGGCGCTGTTCGCCTTCTTCGAGCGCCGTGGCACCCCGGTTCGCAGGTCCGCCTGATGAAAAGCACGCCAATGGTTGACCGCTCCTTGCAAGGGATTGGCCTGTGCACCCTGGGCTACGCGTTCCTGTCCTTGCAGGACGCCGGCATCAAGTGGCTGGTGGCCGATTATTCGGTGTTCACCATCCTGTTCTGGCGCGCCCTGGTGGTGGTGCTCGCCTGTTTGCTGATCGGCCGTCTGCAACTGGTGCGGCGTGCCTGGCGCTCGTCCAGCCGGCGACTGCTGGTGGTGCGTGGCCTGCTGTCGATCGCGGCCTGGCTGCTGTACTACACGGCGGCCCGCGACCTGACCCTGGCGGAGATGACCACCCTGTATTTCTCGGCGCCAATCATGGTCACGGTGCTGGCGACGGCGATTCTCAAGGAACGGGTCAACGGTTGGCAGTGGTTCACCCTGATCATCGGGTTTATCGGGGTGGTGATCGCCTGTCGCCCGAGCAACATGGCCGATCCGCTGCCCATCGTCCTGACGCTGCTGGCGGCGATGTGCTGGGCGTTCACCTATATCCAGTTGCGCCAGGTCGATGAGCAGACCTCGGTGCTGGAGCAGATGCTGATCACCAATGTGGTGTTTGTGATCTGCATGGCGCTGGCGTTGCCCTGGACCCATACACCGGCACCGGTTCCAGCCTGGCTGGGCATGCTCGGCGCCGGCCTGATGGGCGGCATCGGCCAGTTCCTGCTGTTCGCCAGTTTCCAGCGCGCCACCGCGACCGTGCTGGCGCCGTTCGAGTACACCGGGCTGATCTGGGCCTTCCTGCTGTCGAGCCTGATCTGGGGCACGCTGATGGATGTGTCGTTGATGATCGGCGCCGGGTTGATCGCAGTCAGCGGCACCCTGGCGATGATTTTCGGTCGGCACCCGTCGCAGGACGTCGTCGGCGCCGAATGTTCCGTGTCGCAACCCCTTTATCCCGAAGCGGACGAGATCAAACCCGATGGCGGACGGACGGGTGTCGCGGATCAATGACAGGAGGACAAACGGATGGCACAGGATATTTCGTTCAGCGTTCGCAACAACAATGGCGATCCGGTGCAGGTCGGAGTCTGGCGCTTCGAGGGTTCCAAAGGTGGACCGAAGGTGCACTTGCAGGCCGGGGTGCATGCCGATGAAATCGCCGGCATGCTGGTGCTGCATCTGTTGATGCAACGCCTTGAAGCGGCTGAGTCGCAAGGCCGGCTCAAGGGCAGCGTGACGGTGGTGCCACAGGCCAACCCGCTGGGCATCGGCCAGTTTCGCCAGGGGCGGATTCTTGGGCGCTATCACGATGCGACCGGGCATAACTTCAACCGGGGTTTCGATCAGTCGGCCGCGATGCAGCGACCTTCTACAGCCGTCCAGGCGTGGCAACAGAAACTGGTGCAACTGGCGGCGCCGGCGGATGTGGTGCTGGACCTGCACACCGATGACGAGGCGCTGCCCTACCTTTATATGCACCGCAGTTTCTGGCCCCGTGGCCGTGAACTGGCGGCGGCGCTGCGCATGGACGTGGCGATCATCTGGGATGACGGCGACGATGGCTCCTTCGAGGAAACCATCATTGCCCCGTGGCTGCGCGAGGGCACGACCGCGCAACGCATGGCCGCGACCCTGGAGCTGCGCGGGCAGGGCGACGTCAGCGACCGTTTCGCCGAACAGGATGCCCAGGGGCTTTACGCCTGGCTCTGCGCTTATGGGGTGATCGACGAAGGGGCGGCGCCCGCCGACTGGCCGGTCGAGGCGGTGGAGATGGGCCACATGGAGACCGTTCTTGCGCCGCAGCCCGGGGTGCTGATCTTCGAGAAGGAGCTGGGCGATCTGGTCGAGCAAGGTCAGCGCTTCGCACGCATCCTGCGCCGCCCCGGCGATCCGTCCTCCGAAGTGGTGCTGTATGCCGAGCAGACCGGGCGACTGGTCACACGCTATCGCGATCGCCTGATCGCCCAGGGCATGGGGGTGGCGAAGTTCACCGGCAGCCGCCCGTCGCGCAACTGGAGCGGTGGGTTACTCGACCCCAACTGAGTGGCGCCTATCTGACAACCGCTCATCGCTGGACTACGCTGCGATACGTACCCTTGTCCAGAACCTGTGACGTAAGGAAACCGATGCATGCGGAGCAGGCTCCTCACCCCATTGATCGTCATGTTCGCGATGTGTTGGTCGGTACTGCTGTGGGCCGAGGATGCGGCGAAACCGCTGGATCCTGCACCTACGCCAGCGGAACTGAAGATCGCCAATCGCAGCATCATGGTGTTTCGCGGCGCGCTGCTGGGTGAAACGCCGCAGACCCGGGTCAAGCGGGCCAGGACAGCGATCAACGAAGCACTGGATGACGCGGACGACCTGCGGGTCACCCTCGATGCCATCCAGGACAGCTACCTGGTGCTGCTGGGCGCCAAGCGCGCTTTTATCGTGTCCCCAAAGGATGTCGATGCCAGCGAGTTCGAATCGGTCAGGCAGGCGGCAGAAAGTGCCGCCGACAAGCTGCGCCAGGTGGTGGCGGAAACCGGGGAAGCCCGCAGCCTGCATCTGATTTTCCGGTCACTGGCGGGCGCAGCGATTGCCACCGGTATTTATGTCGCCTTGCTCTGGGGCATGGCCTACCTGCGCCGCCGCTTGCTGAAGAAACTGCCGGACCTGATGCGCCGGCACACCCAGGCCCTGAAAGTCGGGCGGGTGCAGGTGATCGATGCCAACTACCTGTATCCGCTGGTCAGCCGCTTGCTGGGGTTACTGCGCTGGCTGGTCGTGCTGTTGCTGACTTATGAATGGCTGGGTTTTGTCCTGTCGCGGTTTCCCTACACCAGGCCCTGGGGTGAAAGCCTCAACAACTACCTGCTGGAAGTCGCGGGTTACTTGTTCGAGGGTATCGTCGGCGCCATACCGGGACTGGGCGTGGCCCTGGCAATCTTCTTCATAGCCCGGGGCACCACGGCCTTTGCCCGACGGATCCTGCGGCGCATGGCCACGCCCGGCACCTTCAGCTGGTTGAACCAGGAGACCTTGCAACCGACCCAACGCCTGACGTCGCTGGCCATCTGGCTGTTCGCCCTGGCGATGGCCTATCCCTACCTGCCGGGCGCCGGCACCGATGCGTTTAAAGGCTTGTCGGTGCTGATCGGCCTGATGATTTCCCTGGGCGCTACCAGCGTGGTCGGGCAGGCGGCGGCCGGTTTGATCCTGACCTACACCCGCACCTTGCGCCCCGGCGAGTTCGTGCGCATTGGCGAATACGAAGGCACGGTGACTGAACTGGGCATGTTCACCACGCGCATTCGTACCGGCCTGGGGGAGGTGCTGACGCTGCCCAATTCAATGATCACCGCCACCGTCACCAAGAACTATTCGCGCACCGTGCAAGGCCCGGGTTACGTGGTCGACACTGTGGTGACCATCGGCTACGACACGCCGTGGCGCCAGGTCGAAGCGATGCTGCTGGAAGCGGCCCGGCGCACCCCCGGCGTCCTCACTGATCCACCGGCGCAGGTGTTCCAGACGGCCCTGTCGGATTTCTATCCCGAATACCGCCTCGTGGCCCAGGCCATCCCCAGCCAGCCACGCCCGCGCGCGGTGTTGTTGAGCATGTTGCACGCCAATATCCAGGATGTGTTCAATGAGTACGAGGTGCAGATCATGTCGCCGCACTATCTGGGCGACCCGGACTTTGAGAAGCGGGTGCCCAGGGACCAGTGGTATGCCGCCCCTGCGCAGAAAGAAGGGCAGCGCTGAGGTGGGCCGCGAGTGACCAGACGCCACCGTGCTTTCGCCGGTTTCATTCTCCTGGCCGTAGGCCTCATGGGCATGTCTGCGCTGTTGTTGCTCAAGTCCGAGACGCAACGGCGGGAAACGCGTTTTTCCGAATACGTGCAGAACATTTCCGGCATCGTGCGCAATCAGCTCGACACCAACGAAGCGGTACTGGCCGGGTTTTCCGCTTTTCTCCAGGCGGTCGACCAGAGCGACACCGAAGCGGCGGCGCGTTATGCCGCCGCGGTGATGTCGGCGTACCCGCATCTGTACATGCTCGAAGCGGCACGCGCGGTGCCGGTGGCCGAGCAGGCAGCCTTCGAAGCGCTGCTGCGGCGCACCTGGCGACCGGACTTCACCCTCAAGGATTTTCCCACCCTGACTCGGCAACCCGCCCGGCACCAGGCCTTTCTGCGCGAGACCTGGCCGGTGCTGTTCATGTACCCGGTGCTGTCGGAGGCCAATGCGATCTACGGCGTCAGGCTGGAAACCGTCGGTTATCTGTCCCATGCGCTGGCCCGCACCTACAACAATCCCAAGCCGGTGGTCTCGCCGGTGTTCTCCATGTACGAGGGCGGCGATGCGTTCATTCTGATGCAATCGGTCAACCGGCCTGAACGAGTGCGCGAAAGCTCCCGACCGAATTTCTTCGGCAGCACCATGGTCGCCTTGCTGTTGATCAGGACCGGCTCGCTGCTGGATGCTGTGATTCATGCCAACGTCGACTCGCGGGTGCACATCCGCGCAGTGCTGCAGACCGCCGCCGGCACGGAAAGCCATGTCTTCGCCACGGGGACCTCGGATGCCGGATTGATCGATGGTTTTTTCCTGCCCCTGCTTGAAGAACGGGTGGAGATTCACAGTGCCTCGCAGCCGATGACGTTGCTGTTCGAGCGTCAGTTGCGCCTGGCCGACGTCCTGACCGGGCAAGCCTTGGCACTCCTGGCGATACTGGGTGCGGCGTTCGTGCTGATCCCGCTGCTGCTGATCCGGCATTTCAAGGCGCTCGAGCGGGCAGACGCCGAGCACCAGCGCTCGGCTTACCTGGCCACCCATGATGTGCTCACCGATCTGCCCAACCGCTACCTGTTTGCCGAACGCTTCGAGCAGGCGCTGTCCCGCTGGAAGGGCGACCGGGTGCCGTTTGCGGTGCTGTTGATCGATCTGGATCATTTCAAGGACATCAATGACCGCTACGGCCATGAGGTCGGCGATCAGGTCTTGCGCGCGCTGGCCAGTCGCATGCTGGGGGCCACGCGTACGGGGGACACGGTTGCCCGCTATGGGGGCGATGAGTTCGTGGTGCTGGTCACCGACCTGGCCGACCCGGATATGGCCGAGGTCAAGGCTTCGAAGATGTTCGAGGCGATTGGTCAGTCAATCGTTACCAGTGCGGGGGAGATTTCACTCTCGTGCAGTATCGGCATTGCCCTGTGTCCGTTGCATGGGCAGACGCTCGACACCTTGCTCAAGGCGGCTGACCAGGCGATGTATGGGGTCAAGCAACTGGGACGAAAGGGCATTGCCGTGACCAGGGCCCTGTAAGTGCTGGCTTGCCAGCGAAGGCGGCCTCCCACGGGTGCACCCCGGTCAAGCTGTAGGAGCTGGCTTGCCAGCAATGGTCGTCAACGATGACGCGAACTGTCTGAATGACTGCGTTGTCCAGACGTTTTTCGCGAGCAAGCTCGCTCCTACAGGAGCGAACGCCGCCAGATCAATGCCTGCACTCCGACAACACCACCTGGCAGGTACGGGGTGTGCCACCCGACCGGCCGGCATAACGTATGCAGTTATTCAAGGATTTCTGCCGCGCGATGCTCAAGGTGTTGCCCCAGGCGAGACCACCCTCGCCGGCAGTGGGCAGTGCCTTGGCATAGCAGCTTGAGCCCATGTTCGAGGCCGAGTAGCGGGCCGTGGAGGACTTGCCTGAACATCCCGCCGTCAGCACCAGGTTGATGGCGATAAGGGAGGGCAGGACCCATGACATGCATTGGCTCGCGGTGATTGCGGTCATCCCGTTTCCCCTGGATCAGGCGGCTGGAAACCTGTGGTGTGCCTGATCAGTCTAGACGGCCGGGGCCCCGGCGGGCGTGCGGCCGATCAACAGTCATGGCGCCCTTGTCGCATGGATTTGAAATGCACGGCATTACCCGACAGAATCGCCTCCGTTTCGGCCAAAGGTGCCGGACGTTCGCGGTGAAAAAGGGGCTGCAGTTGAACGAACAGACATTGTCCATGCGCCTGGAGCGCGTGGCGGCGCATGTGCCCGTCGGGGCGCGCCTGGCAGATATCGGTTCGGATCACGGCTACCTGCCTGTGGCGTTGATGCGCCGTGGTGTCATCGCAGCGGCGGTGGCCGGCGAGGTGGCGTTGACGCCGTTCCACGCGGCCGAACGCACCGTGCGCGAGAGTGGCCAGGCGCAACGGATCACCGTACGCCTGGCCAATGGCTTGGCCGCGATCGAGCCGGGAGACGGGATCACGGCGATCACCCTGTGCGGCATGGGTGGCGAGACGATCCGCGACATCCTCGACAGCGGCAAGGCACACCTGAGCGGCCAGGAACGCCTGATCCTGCAACCCAATGGCGGCGAACAGCCCCTGCGGCAATGGCTGATGGACAATGGCTATCGCATCCTCTGCGAGGAAGTGCTGCGGGAAAATTGCTTCGACTACGAAATCATCGTCGCCGAGCGTACCGGACCGGTGGTGTATAGCGCCGAGGAGCTGTACTTCGGCCCGCTGCAGATACAGGCCCGCAGCCCGGCGTTCCTGGTCAAGTGGCAGCGAATGCTGCGCGTGAAGCAAAAGACCCTGAGCCATTTCGGCCGGGCGCGGCAGGCGGTGCCTGAGGACAAGGTACAGGAGATTGCACGGCAGGCCCGGTGGATCACCGAGCTGCTGGCTTGAGCCTAGTACCGCGTGCTTTCACGCAACTGCGCCGGACTCACGCCAAGGCGCTGCTTGAAAGCGGTCGTCATGTGCGCCTGGGAGTTGAAACCGCAGGCGTGGGCGATCTCCGCCAGCCGCGCGGTTGAGTCGCGCATCAGGGTCCGCGCCTTGGCGAGGCGGCGGTCGATCAGGTAACTGTGGGGGCTTCTACCCGTCGCGGTCTTGAAGGCCCGCATGAAATAGCCTTCGGACAATCCGAGCAACTGCGCCATCGCCTGTACACCCAGCGGACCGCCGAGGCCGGCGTCGATGAATTCATCGAGCAAGCGCATGCGGCTGGCGGTTATCGAGCCCTGCAGCGGTGCCGATAGCGCGTCGTCACCCTGGACCCGCTCAGCCAATGCGAGGGCCCACGCTTCCCAATCGTCCGCCACTCTGGGATGCAACAGTGCGCCGCGCATGCGCAGGGCGAGGGCGGTCGCTTGCGGATCGATGCGATTGTTGAAGGCACGATGCCCCGGCAGCGCCAAACCGTCGGTGCGCAGCACCCGCAGGTACTCACCGCCCGTGGGGGATTCGGACAACACATCACACCCCTCGGGGACAAACGCCAGGCCGTTGGGCATCGCGACGAAGGGCAACACCCGATCGCTGCCGATGGCGTGCAGGCCTTGCTGGCTGTCGAAAGCGAAGCCAATTGCCGACTGGGTCGCGACATAGCGGGTCGCGTAGGCGCTGCCGGGGAGCAATTCGATCGCCCATGGCCCGGCCTCGATGCGGCGCACCGGTTCAGACGGCAAGGGTGGTTGCTGGCGGTTGTGACGGTTCATGAACACCATAGTAGAGAAAAGAGGCCGCAAAAGTCAGGTCGGTTTTCTGAAAGCCGGCCAGTGGCGCCCGTGTCTACACTGGGCAACACCTCAGGGAGACGCCTCATGTACAGACTGACTCGCGACGATATCGAACAAGCTGCCGGCCTGGTCTACCAGGTAATGCCTGCCACCGCGCAGTACGCCTGGCCCTTGCTGGCCGAGCGGTTGGGTTGCACGGTGTGGGTCAAGCACGAAAACCACACGCCTACCGGTGCCTTCAAGGTGCGCGGTGGCATCACCTTCATGCACTGGCTAAAGCGCACCCATCCCGAGGCGCAGGGCATTGTCACCGCTACCCGCGGCAACCATGGCCAGAGCCTGGCGCTGGCGGCGACCGCACTGGGTTTACGCTCGCTGATTGTCGTGCCGCAGGGAAACTCACTGGAGAAGAACAATGCCATGCGCGGCTTTGGCGGTGAAGTGGTCGAGTATGGCCGCGATTTCGATGAGGCCCGGGAAGAGGCCGCCCGCCTGGCGAGCGCCCATGGTCTCTACCTGGTGCCGCCGTTCCACACCGAGCTGGTCAAAGGCGTGGCCACCTATGCGCTTGAGCTGTTCAAGGCCGCGCCGGACCTGGATACCGTCTACGTGCCGATTGGCTGTGGCTCGGGCATCTGCGCGGTCATCGCCGCCCGCGATGCGCTGGGCCTGAAAACCGAGGTGGTGGGCGTGGTTTCAAGTGAAGCGGCGGCCGCGAAGTTGTCGTTTGAAGCGGGTGCAATATGCGAAACCGCGTCAGCCGACACCTTTGCCGACGGCCTGGCCGTGCGCAAGCCCATTGCTGAAGCCTTTGCCGTCTACGCGCGAGGTGCGGCGCGGATCGTGTCGGTCACAGACGCGCAGATTGCCGAGGCCATGCGCGTGTATTACACCGACACCCACAATCTCGCCGAAGGAGCAGGCGCGGCGGCCCTGGCAGCGCTTATACAGGAGCGTGAAACGATGGGGGGCAAAAGGGTGGGTGTGATTCTGTCCGGGGGAAATATCGACAGATCGGTGTATGCGCGAGTGATTGGGTGACGGCAATTGGCGTCGTACACAAATGCCATGCCTGGCACATCCCCTGTATGGGGCGTCCTACTGCCATCGCCGGCAGGCTGGCTCCCACAATTGGTCGGCGTCGTTCACAAATTTCGTGCTTGGCGAAGATCTCGGGTCTGACGAAGATCCCCTGTAGGAGCTGGCTTGCCAGCGAAAGCGGTCTGACATCCAACATCGATGTCGACTGACCCGGCGCCTTCGCTGGCAAGCCAGCTCCTACAGTTGATCGGCGTTGTACGCAAATGCC
>NZ_JAXDEO010000149.1:0-804 GCF_035064975.1 Pseudomonas sp. YuFO20 | reverse complement strand
GATCATCAGCGCGGCGAGGTGTTCGCGGTGCTCGATGGCCTTGGCGCGCAGGTCTTCGATGTCGACGTTGCCGCGGGCGTCGCAGGCGGTGACCACAACACGCATGCCAGCCATCTGCGCAGTGGCCGGGTTGGTGCCGTGGGCCGACGACGGGATCAGGCAGATGTCGCGACGGTCTTCGCCACGGCTCTGGTGGTAGGCGCGGATGGCCAGCAGGCCGGCGTATTCACCCTGGGAACCGGCGTTCGGTTGCAGCGAGATCGAGTCGTAGCCGGTGGCGGCGCAGAGCATCGCTTCCAGTTCATCGGTCAGTTGCTGGTAGCCGGCGCTTTGCTCGGCCGGGGCGAACGGGTGCAGGGCGCCGAATTCGACCCAGGTCACCGGGATCATTTCGCTGGCGGCGTTGAGTTTCATGGTGCACGAGCCCAGCGGGATCATGGTGCGATCGAGGGCCAAGTCCTTGTCGGCGAGCTTGCGCAGGTAGCGCATCAGCTCGGTTTCCGAGTGGTAGCGGTTGAACACCGGGTGGCTGAGGATGGGCGACTGGCGAACCAGAGTGGCCGGGATGGTGCTGGAGACGGAAGCGGCGAGGGCGGTGAAGTCCGGCAGGGTCTGGCCCGCGGCGAACAATGCCCACAGGATTTCGACGTCGGCCTGGGTGCTGGTTTCGTCCAGGGAGAGGCCCAGACGTTCAGCATCGACCACGCGCAGGTTGATCTGCTGGGCATGGGCCTGCTCGTGCAGCTTGGCGGTGTTGGCGCCAGTGGCAATCGTCAGGGTGTCGAAGAAGTTTTCTTGCTCGAC
>NZ_JAXDEO010000148.1:0-807 GCF_035064975.1 Pseudomonas sp. YuFO20 | reverse complement strand
CAGGGGGTCTCCAGCGAACACAGATCTTGTGGATGACAGCGATCAAAATGTGGGAGCGGGCTTGCTCGCGAAGACGGCCGACCCGTTGACAGAAATGTCGCCTGACCCACCGCTTTCGCGAGCAAGCCCGCTCCCACAGGGGATCTCCAGCGAACACAGATCTTGTGGATGACAGCGATCAAAATGTGGGAGCGGGCTTGCTCGCGAAGACGGCCGACCCGTTGATAGAGATATCGCCTGACCCACCGCTTTCGCGAGCAAGCTTGCTCCTACAAAGGATCTCCAGTGCACACAGATCTTGTGCATGACACCGATCGAAATGTGGGAGCGGGCCTGCTCGCGAAGACGGCCGACCCGTTGACAGAGATGTCACCTGACCCACCGCTTTCGCGAGCAAGCCCGCTCCCACAGGGGATCTGCAGCGAACCCGGCATTTGTGCTCGGCGCCAATCAAAATGTGGGAGTGAGCCTGCTCGCGATGACGGCCGACCCGTTGATAGAAATGTCGCCTGACCCACCGCTTTCGCGAGCAAGCCCGCTCCCACAGGGGGTCTCCAGCGCACCCGGCATTTGTGCTCGGCGCCAATCAAAATGTGGGAGTGAGCCTGCTCGCGATGACGGCCGACCCGTTGACAGAGATGTCGCCTGACCCACCGCTTTCGCGAGCAAGCCCGCTCCCACAGGGGGTCTCCAGCGAACACAGATCTTGTGGATGACAGCGATCAAAATGTGGGAGCGGGCTTGCTCGCGAAGACGGCCGACCCGTTGACAGAAATGTCGCCTGACCCACCGCTTTCGCGAGCAAGC
>NZ_JAXDEO010000147.1:0-811 GCF_035064975.1 Pseudomonas sp. YuFO20 | reverse complement strand
GCAGCCAGATCAACGGCACCTACGGCTACCTGACCCTGGATGCGGCAGGCAACGCGCTGTATCACAGCTACCCGAATACGGTGAGTGGCCCGGGTGCGAGCGACGTGTTCACCTACACCCTGCGCGATGGTGACGGTGATGAAAGCACCACCACGATCACCATCGACGTGCACAACAGCTGCCTGGTGGCGGCCAGCGACCAGGACGTGACCGTCTACGAAAATGCCCTGGAGCAACCATGCAGCACCGGCGAAACTGCCAGCGGCACACTCGTCGGCGCGGTCCACGGCGGCAGCGGCACCATCACCTACAGCCTGGTCAGCAATGCCGTCGGCACCTACGGCCAACTGCTGCTACACCCGGACGGCAGCTACACCTACACCCTGACTGCGCCAGCCAGCACCACACCGCCGGCCAACGATGGCGCCAACACCCTGCACGAAACCTTCACCTACCAGGCCACTGACGCCCTGGGCAACTTCGCCACCAGCACCATCGTGGTCAACATCGTCGATGACGTACCGACCGCTACTGCCGACATTGCGTCCGTGGGAGAGGGCGGCTACATCGGTGGCAACGTGATCTGGAACGACCACGTGGGGGCCGACGGCCAGTTCGCTGGCGGTGGTGTGGTCGGCGTGCGCGCTGGCGACGACACCTCGACCCCGGTGCATGGCGGCGTGGGCAGCCAGATCAACGGCACCTACGGCTACCTGACCCTGGATGCGGCAGGCAACGCGCTGTATCACAGCTACCCGAATACGGTGAGTGGCCCGGGTGCGAGCGACGTGTTCACCTACACCCTGCGCGA
>NZ_JAXDEO010000146.1:0-821 GCF_035064975.1 Pseudomonas sp. YuFO20 | reverse complement strand
AGATCGACGTCGTCGAATTCCACGACGACCAGCGCCACTACCAGTTCGGCGTAAAGCTGCCGTTGCGTGCACCGGCCGGTTTCGCCAGCGGCGAGGACGGCGTGTGGGGCCTGCAAACCTGTCACCAGGTGGTGGAGAAATCCATCAACTTCCGCGCCTATCACCACCGCGATGCCCGGGCCCGGCTCGATGGCGAAGTCGACCAGACCCGCGCCACCACGACCACCACCTACGGCGAGGCCTACCACTACGCCGAACCCTATCGCGTGCTCGGCGATCGCCTCGACCAGGACGAAGACCTGCAAAGCGAAAGCGGTTTTTTCTACGCGCGCCTGCGCCACGAACGCTACCTCAACGATCAGACCCACCTCAGCGGCGCCAGCAGCAGCGCCACCCTGGCGCCGGGCCAGGTGCTGAAAATTGCCGACGCGCCCCAGGCCTTTACCCCCGGCGCGGTGATCACCGGCCTGCACACCCGCGCCGCCCGCGACCGCAGCATCGAAGTGCATTTCGAGGCGATTCCCTACGCGGAAATGGTCTGCTTCCGCCCGCCGGTACCGCCCAAACCGATCGTCGCCGGCACCCTGCCGGCACGCGTCACCAGCGGCAAAGCCAACGATCCCTACGCCGAAATCGACCTCGAAGGCCGCTACAAGGTCAACTTCCTGTTCGATCGCGACCCCTGGAAGCTCGGCCAGGAAAGCATGTGGCTCCGCCAGGCACGCCCCTACGCCGGCGACACCCATGGCCTGCACCTGCCGCTGATCTGCGGCACCGAAGTGGCCATCGCCTTCGAACAGGGCGACCCCGACCGCCCCTAC
>NZ_JAXDEO010000145.1:0-842 GCF_035064975.1 Pseudomonas sp. YuFO20 | reverse complement strand
AACGGCCACCACCGAATCGCCAGCAAGCCGGCTCCTACGGATTTGTGTCGTACCCAACAATCCGCATGCAGCCCAAAACCTGTAGGAGCTGGCTTGCCAGCGATGGCGGCATAACGGCCACCACCAAATCGCCAGCAAGCCGGCTCCTACGGATTTGTGTCGTACCCAACCATCCGCATGCAGCCCAAAACCTGTAGGAGCTGGCTTGCCAGCGATGGCGGCATAACGGCCACCACCAAATCGCCAGCAAGCCGGCTCCTACGGATTTGTGTCGCACCCAACTATCCGCATGCAGCCCAAAACCTGTAGGAGCTGGCTTGCCAGCGATGGCGGCAAAACGGCCACCATCGAATCGCCAGCAAGCCGGCTCCTACGGATTTGTGTCCTACCCAACTATCCGCATGCAGCCCAAAACCTGTAGGAGCTGGCTTGCCAGCGATGGCGGTATAACGGCCACCATCGAATCGCCAGCAAGCCGGCTCCTACGGATTTGTGTCGTACCCAACAATCCGCATGCAGCCCAAAACCTGTAGGAGCTGGCTTGCCAGCGATGGCGGCATAACGGCCACCATCGAATCGCCAGCAAGCCGGCTCCTACGGATTTGTGTCGTACCCAACAATCCGCATGCAGCCCAAAACCTGTAGGAGCTGGCTTGCCAGCGATGGCGGTATAACGGCCACCATCGAATCGCCCAGCAAGCCGGCGGTTCAGATTTGTGTCGTACCCAACTATCCGCGTGCAGCCCAAAACCTGTAGGAGCTGGCTTGCCAGCGATGGCGGTATAACGGCCACCATCGAATCGCCAGCAAGCCGGCGGTTCAGATTTGTGTCGTACCCAACT
>NZ_JAXDEO010000144.1:0-1192 GCF_035064975.1 Pseudomonas sp. YuFO20 | reverse complement strand
AGGAGCACGTCAAGCTCAGTACCGAGCACAGTGGCAAGAGCCAGCTGAACCTGGGGCATCTGGTGGATGCCAAGAAACAGAAACGTGGCGAAGGATTTGAGTTGCGCACGGATGGGCACGGCGCCATCCGGGCAGGCAAAGGCTTGTTCATCAGTGCCGATGAGCAGGCCAAGGCCCAAGGTCAGGTGCTGGAGATGAGCCCCGCCCTCGAGCGTCTGCAGCAGGCTGGCGAACAACTGCGAAAACTCTCGGTTGACGCCCAGGCTGCCAAGGCCGACCCGGCGGATGTCACCGCGCAACTGAACCTGCTGCGCCAGGACCTGGAGCAGCTCAAGGCCTCGGTTCTGCTGCTCAGCGCGCCCCAGGGCATCGCCCTCACCAGTGGCAAACACCTGCAACTGGCGGCGCAGGACAACCTGATGTTCAACGCCGGTGGCGAAGCCGATATCGGCGTGGTCAAGCGCTTGTTCATGGGTGTGGGCCAGGGATTTAGCCTGTTTGTGCGCAAGCTAGGGCTGAAGCTGATTGCCAATCAGGGCCCGGTGAGTGTCCAGGCGCAAAACAATGCGCTGGAGCTAATCGCCCGTCTTGGCCTGGACATCACCAGCACCGAAGACGAAATCCGCATCACCGCCAAGAAGAAAATCAATCTGAATGGCGGTGGCAGCTATCTCACCCTGGATGCGGGCGGCATCGAATCGGGGACGGCAGGCAATCACCTGGTCAAGGCGGCGCATCACGAGTTCAAGGGACCTGGCGAGCAAGCCCTGCAAATGCCGCCGCTACCGCAACTGTCTGAACACCTTCTCCAGTCCCAGGGACGTACGGATTTCTCTGGCTGACTCTTTCGCAAACCTGGAGGTACACACCATGGCAAAGCTGCTCGACTGGATTTTTGGACGCCACTACGACTCAAGCACCCCCAGGTCCATGCCCCCGGTCTGGCCAACGCACGACACCCAGCCCATCCCCCCAACAACGGGCTCGAAAACCGACGGCTTGCCGCCACTGAAAAACTGGTGCCACCCGTTCAAGGACAGGCGGGACCAGTTGCAGCAACTGACCCACTTGGCCAACGCCACCGCCGGTTATTACCCTCTGGGCCGCAATGGCCTGTGGCACGGCGGCGTGCATTTCGACAGCGGTACCGCCGTGGGCCTGGAGCAATCCAGCGTGCACTGCCTGGCCGACG
>NZ_JAXDEO010000143.1:0-1377 GCF_035064975.1 Pseudomonas sp. YuFO20 | reverse complement strand
CGGCCCATGGCGTCGTAGCCGAAGCAGCTGGTGAGCGTGCCCTGGGTGCGCAGGACTTCGCGGTGCAGGTCGTCGCGCTCGATGTCGCTGATCAATTGTCCATCGAGGTTGAGTTGGTGCAGGTGGCCGCTGCCGTAGTACAGGTGATTGAGGTGTTGGGCTGATGCCAAGGAGTATTTTCTAGAAGTTCATCAGCACAAACCCTAGATCAGCGCCCCAACTAGTTATCGAACCGAATCAGATGTCGATATCTAGCTAAAACACTCTCGTATTTGGCAGCTTTTACCTCTTTCAGAACTACCTCATTTTCTTTTTCGAGTTTCTCTTTCAGATCTTTCACCGAATGGCTCAACCCTAATCCTTTCTTGATTTCCAGAATTTCTTGCAAAGTGGCTTTAGCTTTACCTATTGCCAAAATACTTACGGAGTCCGGCAATTCGTTGCCATCTTCAAGGACATACGCTACCAATTCTTCAACTGAGAAAAATATTTCCGCATCGTCTAAAAATGGATCACCAGAGCCTATGAGATAAAATTTATCTTCGGCAGATCTATCGATCAGAACAAGCCTGCCACCAGAGTCATCACCCACCAAAAGCTGCCCTGGAAAGTCCTTGTCTATATCATATGTTTTATTGCGCTCAGCTATTTCCTCCGTCGAATAAATCAGCACTTGATCATCAAGCAAGGCTCCATTATAGAGAGCCCAAAACCTGGCAACCCATACATCCTCATCGACCCCCAACAA
The DNA here is from genome assembly GCF_035064975.1 of Pseudomonas sp. YuFO20. NCBI lineage: Bacteria > Pseudomonadati > Pseudomonadota > Gammaproteobacteria > Pseudomonadales > Pseudomonadaceae > Pseudomonas > Pseudomonas sp. YuFO20. The sequence goes on along the minus strand of NZ_JAXDEO010000143.1, from coordinate 629 downwards.
GCGGACCGCTTCATTAATCATCGCTGCCGACGCAGGCGGATTTACTTCTGTACAACTTAGAGTCATTGAAACGCCCCTAATGAGTCAAAATATTTATACGATCTACTGGCAGCCTTTTTCGCAGCGCCAGGATCAACGCCAGCGTCAATTAATTCTTTGTAGGCGACACCAAACTCTTCCTTAATCGTTCCACCAAACCCAGAAATTCGCCGTCTAGTTCGCTGAAGCGATGAGATAATCGCATGAGGTTCTCCCGAAGAGCTTTTTAGAAGAATAGCAGGCGCCTCGTTTCTCTTATACCCTGTGACATTTCTTTTCGCCCACTCATCTTGGATAAAATGGTGTGACTGAACTAGTTTATCTTCCGAAATATTTTTGTGGCCCGATGCCCTATTAACACCAGGAGACAGGTTACCGTGGGCATCAACATCACCAGCTTTGTAGCCACCGGGACGATTGCAACTCCACCCCCACGGATCGCTCCAACCTATGGAATTAGGAGCGTATTGATACAGGTTTTCCCCGCCAATCAACCCAATCGGATCCTGCGTAACAAACCGCCCCACCTCCGGATCGTAATACCGAAACGTGTTGTAGTGCAGCCCCGTCTCGTCATCAAAATACTGCCC
>NZ_JAXDEO010000142.1:0-1427 GCF_035064975.1 Pseudomonas sp. YuFO20 | reverse complement strand
CTAATGCCGATCAGTTAAGCCATCTCGCTTGACCTTTGGCCGCAAGAAATCAAAATCCGATGCCTGAACTGGCATCGGATTTTTTTATGCGTCTCGCTCGGGCACTGGAACTGACCCACAACTTCGCTTCCACTCCAAACTCAATCGAGGGATTGGATTCCTTACTCGATCCTTCTTTGGTCGAGCAGGCGCTTGAACAGGCCGGCGTGGCGACGCTGCGCAAGCGGCGCTTGCCGCTGGAAATGATGCTCTGGTGCGTGATTTCCATGGCGTTCTTCCGGCGCATGTCGGCGTGGGATGTGGTCAGTCGCATGAACATCATGCTGCCGGGGCAACGCCCGTTAGTGGCCCCCAGCGCCGTAGTCCAGGCACGTCAGAGACTAGGTAGCGAAGCCGTACGACAAGTCTTCGACCTGACTCAGAAAAGTTGGCATGAAGCAGCTGAGCATCCGACTTGGGCCGGTTTGCGCTTGTTGAGCGTCGACGGTGTCGTCTGGCGAACGCCTGACACCCGCGAAAATCGAGCGCGCTACGATTCGGCCAGTAACCAGCACGGCGACACCGGTTTTCCCCAGGTACGCATGGTCTGTCAGATGGAATTGACGAGCCACATGTTGATCGGCAGCGCATTTGATGGCTATCGCAGCAACGAAATGAAACTGGCCGAACAACTGATCGACACCACGCCCGATCACTCGTTGACCCTATTCGATCGCGGTTTCTACTCCCTGGGATTGCTGCACCAGTGGCAGCAAGCAGGCACCGAACGCCATTGGCTGATGCCACTGCGCAAGGGTGCGCAGTACGAAGTTGTTCAGCGTTTGGGCCGTCAGGATGCCATGGTCTCGTTAAGCACTTCGCCGCAGGCCCGCAAGCAATGGCCGGGACTGCCCGAGCGCCTGATTGCGCGACTTCTGAGCAAAACCGTCAAGGGCAAGGTGTGTCAGATCCTGACGTCGATGACCGACCCGCTGCGCTTCCCGTCTGACGAAATAGTCGACCTGTACAGCCAGCGATGGGAGATCGAATTGGGCTTTCGGGAGATGAAACAGACGCTGCTCAACAGCAGCTATACCTTGCGCAGCAAGACACCCGAGATGATCGAGCAGGAGCTGTGGGGCGTGTTGCTGGGCTACAACCTGTTGCGCTATCAGATGGTAGAAATGAGCCGTCACTGTCCGGGAATTTACCCGTGCGAAATGAGTTTTACCGCCTGCACCTGGGCAATTTTAGGGTTTATCAACAGCGTCTCGGCCGACCGCTCCGGGAACATCCCCAAATACCTGGCCGAGCTTCATGCTTCAGCGCCGCACTATGTCCTGCCTCATCGGCGAGAGGAGCGTATTTATCCCCGAGCCATCCGGCTCAAATCGCCGAAGTATCCGATCAGAAATAAAAATGCCAGTCAGCTTAACTGACTGGCATTA
>NZ_JAXDEO010000141.1:0-1437 GCF_035064975.1 Pseudomonas sp. YuFO20 | reverse complement strand
AAGAAGCGGCTGTGGTGCCTTTGGATTTTTACTGTTGGCAGGATTTCGCCCTTCTCGAAACGGCGAATTTGTGCACCTTCGAGGCGCGAGAAAAACTGGTTACCTATATCGGCTTTCCAGTAGCCAGACTGCGGGCAGGCTTGGCCGCTGTTGCAGGTCGGCCTGGGGGAAGTAGCCTGGATGAAGCCGGGAGAATCCGGCAGCGGTCGGCCGGTGGCAGGATCGAGGGCTTTGGCCTTGGCCAAATTAAGAATCAGCGCTTCACTGGGTTTTTCTGGTGGGATGTTTGCCAGGCGTTTTTCCAGCCATTGCAGCTTGCCGTCCCAGGCGGGCAACTCGGCGGGTGGCAGCGGGACGATCTCGTTGATCTCGGGGACTTTGGGATTGGCATAGGAGTAGTCCGAGAGGATTTTCCAGATTTTTTTGTAGCGATCGGCGCGTTCGAGGTCTTCTTGTTGGCCCAGGTAGTACAGCCGATCATCCGGCTCCGGACCACGGAAGCCCTCGGTCAAAAAAGAAGCCGAAGTACTATCACCGGCAGCTGCCCCAAGTTGGAATGCTTCGAGTGCCTCTTGAAAATGCCCATCTATCGACAAATCAACACCGAGTGCTCCTGCAGCTTTACCGTTTCCTTGCTCCCCAGCACAACGGCGCATTAGCCGGGCAACGTCCGGGGCAATGTTGATCGGCGCTAACTTGTCGGCGATATATGTCTGGCCTTGTGCATTCCCTTGATCGGCGGACTTGCGGTAGTAACGCAACGCCATTTCGTGATCCTGCTGCAACCCGGCCGAACCATGCTGCAGAAAAATGCCGACAAAGTAATATCCCGCTGCCACGCCCGCGTCGATCAGTTGCTCACTCATGCGCAAATGCTCTTCACCACGGAGTTTGAAGAAACCGCGCATCGCACCGTTCTGCAGATTGATATTGGCCTTGTAGTGTCCGTTCTCACTGGCGATGCGGTATAGACGTTCGATCTCTCCATCGACAGTCTTGTCCTGTTTGAGTTGGTTATTCTTTTGCAACCAGCGCGCGTAGCGGAACAGCACATCGGCCTCCGCGGGAGCCTCAGGTATCTGCTCGTGCACACAGTTAAAAGCCATCCTGGCCTTGGCTTCAGTTAAAGGGTTCAAGGGCATTTTCTCGGTCGAAGAAGAAGGAGGGTTACTGGTGTCGCAGGCAACCAGCAGCAGGCAAAAAAGCAAGAGCACGAGACGCATCAGTCGAGATCCTTCGGGTGGCTTTGTCGTAGTAAAAATCGACGAGCGAAGCACAGGGCGCATCCTTCTTTTACTGATTGTTCCCACGCTCTGCGTGGGAATGCATCCCGTGAGGCTCCGCGTCACCATTGCGCAGGTGTCGACAGCGGGACGCAGAGCGTTACTGTCCTGTTTGAGCTGGATTTCTCATCCGAGCAGGCACCATTTAACCGCT
>NZ_JAXDEO010000140.1:0-1639 GCF_035064975.1 Pseudomonas sp. YuFO20 | reverse complement strand
AGTTGGGGGACAGTATTCCGCAGGAGCTTTATCTGACGATTGCCGAGATCATTGCGTTTGCGTGGAATTTGAAGGGGAAGTTTCCGGAGGGGCAGGATCCAGCTACTGAAGTGATGGAGAAGGATGTGACGGATTGCGGAGATGATTACTGATCAAAAGGATAATCGCGACAGGGCCATCTACAGACCATTTCGCCCCCATTTTTTGTCAACAAAAAATTTAATTAGAACAGGCTCAAGCACAACCAGTAACAACGCATTCAATACAGCTAAAAGTACTAGTAGTATAACTGGAGAAAGTGCCTGTTTATAAATAACGGTCGCGACGAAAAACTGCGTAACCGGCAGGACAAACTGCAACAACCCCATAGATGTAATAGTAAGACGTTTAGCTGAGAACGAAAATAAAGCCAACGGAGCAACTGACACCACACCACAACAAAAAAGGAGCAGCGTACGCAACAACCCAAAATCAGCGGGAATTGCAATACTTACACCTGAATAAAATAAAACAAAAGTGCAAAACAAAGCAAGCACTGAAGACTCCAATAACAAACCACTAAATACATTCAAGGATGTCATTTTCTTCAAGCAAGAATAGATACCCCAGGAAGTACCGATTGACAAGTATACACTCACTTCGAGATCATCACTCAACACCAACAACCAGAATACGCTGACCACCATAATTACCAAAGCCAAAGCTTTGCACCGCGTGACGACTTCTTTATAGACGACGACCCCAACCACGATACTAAAAATTGGCGCAATTAAATAACCTAAGCTGCTTTCCAGGACACGACCATGAATTGACGCCCATATGAATGCCGCCCAGTTGATAGCTATCAATAACGCTGCCAGCGAATGTAAAAACACCGACCTAACAGAAAGCTGCGCTAGAAGCGGCACTAGTCCTCGACAAGCGCAAACCACTAGAACAACAATCAACAAAGAAAGGTAAATCCTGTAACTGACCAACGCAACTGCGCTCAAAGAGCCGATATATTTCCAAAAAACAGTAGAAAAACCCAGCAGCACATTTGCAAGAATGCCATTGAGTGACCCGATAAAAAAATATCGTTTTTCGCTTGAAAGCAGCATACGATTATGTTTTCCAAAAGGTTAATTCATCTATCTCATAAGACCAGATTATCCGGCCACCTCTTGTACATTACAGTACGCATCTCCCCTCCTTTTCCAACTCGATATTTCTTCAACAAGTAGGTCTTGTACCCGGACCCCTTAAACATTGATTTACGCCGACTTTCCACTCGACGGAACGAACTTAATAATCCGCGCCTCAATCTGTCAATTCAAAACTGACAACGCAACAGAAACTCAACACATACAAGCCGTTCACATACGACCAAACTTGTAGGAAAAGTCACACTTCACCATGTAGGACTGAAATAGACCACAACCGTTTAAGTGGGCCTTCTTAGAAGTAGGACGTAGTTGCTTTGAGAATGGAGCAAAGAGAATTATTCTGTAACACTCAAAGTGCCAAATCCTTCTTCAAATATCGTGGCGACCTTGTGAATGGCACCCACGCCCCGACCCTCACCGCCAAGGGCGACGAAGAACTGGCCGAAGAAATCCTGCGCATCGCCCGCGACTGCGAAGTGCCGATCTATGAGAAC